>JALSNA010000152.1 GCA_026987255.1 Hyphomicrobiales bacterium
GACGTGTTTCAGGGCTGCCGCATGAAAAACCAGATCCACGCCGGACAGGACGCGGCGCATCTCGAAATCATTGATGATATTGGCATGAAAGGTCTGCAAGCGCGGTTCGTTTTGCATTTCCTGCTCGAAGTCGAACAACTTGCTCTCATCCACGTCGATGCAGCGAACCTCCGAAACGCCGAGATCAAGAAGTTTTCTGACAAGGGACATGCCAACGGAACCGGTTCCCCCGGTCACGGCCACCACCTTGTCGGCGTAATAGATTGCGAGATCCTTGTTCTGTTCCGTCATTTTGCTCGAACTCCATTGATCAATCAGTAATGCATCCGGACAACACCATTAACAGCCGTGCCCGATTTTCATTGGGCCATTTTCCTGTTTGGATAATCCTGATTTCGGGTGTGCAGATTTTGCCGGTTGAGGTTTCCGAATCCCTCTCATTCTTCATTCATCCGCTCTTTTCGGCGTCTTCAGCGCCCATGCGCGGATGCTTGGTCATCTTGACCAGTATTTCCGCCCGTTTCAACCGGATTTTGCCAGATTCTGCTATACTTGGGCAGATTCCTCCTGCTGATCATTGCAGAAGGTATCCAGGTACAGGCCGCGACGCAGATCCAATGCCGTTGCCAGGATGAGAAAACGGATAGTGTTGCGCGTCACGCCTGAGGCAGCAGGGGGGCTCTGAAAACGCTTGCGCCCCCTGCCAACCACCCATGTAGTGTCCCATAATTGGGGTGGTTTGCAGGGGGCAGGATGGTCTTCAAACGGTTAATGGAAATGCCAAGATGCTTTTACGCCGCCATCACCACCTTGGCCGCCAGGGCAAACATGACCAGCGCGATCACTCCGTCTAAAATGCGCCATGCGGCGGGTCTGGCGAACAGCGGCGTCAGGAGCCGCGCCCCATAGCCCAGCGCGAAGAACCAGATGAAGGAGGCCGCCGCCGCGCCGGCGCCGAAGGCCAGCCTGCCGGCTCCTGAATGGCGCGCCGAGAGAGCGCCGATGAGCACCACGGTGTCCAGATAGACATGGGGGTTGAGGAAGGTGAAGGCCAGCACGGTGAGGATGGCGGCCTTGAGCGTCATCGGGCCATCGCCCGCCGCATGCAGGCTGCCCGGATGAAAGGCGCGGCGCAGCGCCAGCAGGCCATATGCGGAAAGAAAGGCCGCCCCGGCCCAGCTCACCAGGGTCAGCAGCCCCCGATTGGAGGAGATCAGCAGGCCCATCCCGGCCATTCCGGCGGCAATGAGCAGCACGTCCGCAAGGGCGCAGATCAGGCACAGGATGAAGACATGGGAGCGGACCAGCCCCTGGCGCAAAATGAAGGCATTCTGCGCCCCGATGGCGACGATCAGCCCCGCACCGAGGGCAAAGCCGGAGATGGCGGCGGAAAGGGGCGTGGAATGTTCCATGATGAGCGCCCCATCCGCTGTTTCGTCTTTTCAGTCCCGCGCCTCATAGGGCGGCTTGTGCAGGCCCCTGGGCGAGAGGGTGAAGATCTCGCAGCCGGTCTCGGTGACCCCCAGGGAATGCTCGAACTGGGCCGACAGGGAGCGATCGCGGGTGACCGCCGTCCAGCCGTCGTTGAGGATCTTCACCTGCGGTTTGCCCAGGTTGAGCATGGGCTCGATGGTGAAGAACATCCCCGGCTTGAGCTCGAAGCCGGAACCGGGCTGGCCATAGTGCAGGATATTGGGCGCGTCATGGAACAGCCTGCCCAGGCCGTGGCCGCAAAAATCGCGCACCACCGAGCACCGTTCGCTTTCCGCATATGTCTGGATGGCGTGGCCTATGTCACCGGTGGTCGCGCCCGGCTTGACGGCGGCGATGCCGCGCATGAGGGCCTCGTGGGTGACCTCTATGAGGCGCTCGGCCTTGCGCGAAATCCGCCCCACCGGATACATGCGCGAGGAATCACCGTGCCAGCCGTCGAGAATCATGGTCACGTCGATGTTGACGATATCGCCCTCCTTCAGACGCTTGGCGCCGGGGATGCCATGGCAGACCACATGGTTGATGGAGGTGCAGATGGAGCGCGGAAAGCCGCGGTAATACAAGGGCGCGGGCACCGCCCCGTTGTCCACGGTGAATTCGTGGATGATGCGGTCCAGCTGTGCGGTGCTCACCCCGGGGCGCACATGTTCCGCGATCAGATCGAGCGCTTCGGCCGCCAGCCGCCCGGCGCGGCGCATGCCTTCGAAGGCCTCCTTGCCCCACAGCTTGATCTGGCCGGTATTTTCGTTGGCGGCCAGCTCGGCCTTGATATAGCGCGATCGGGTCATGAAACATCCACCGGTATGGGTCTGTTGGCAATGATTTCCTCAGGGCTGATGGCGCAGGCCACGGCGTGCATTTCCACCCCGGCCTCGCGCGCCTTGAACCACTCTTCCATATAGGCCGGATCGATGTCCCGCGCCAGCGTGAAGCGCTCCGCATCACTGCGCTGCACGAGATAGATCATGGCGGCGCGCGCCTTTCCGGAGGCCGCCATGCGCGCCAGCTCGCGCAGGTGCTTGGCGCCGCGCGCGGTGACGGCATCGGGAAACTCCGCCAGCCCCGGCCGGCGCGACAGGGTGACGTTCTTCACCTCCACGTAGACCGGCGGCTTGTCCTCGTCCTCCAAAAGCAGGTCGATGCGGCTTTTCTCCGCGCCATAGCGCACCTCGCGGCGGATGGCGGCATGCCCGGCCAGGGAGGGCAGGATGCCCGCTTCGATGGCCTCCGCCGCAAGGGCATTGGGCAGCGAGGTGTTGAGCCCCACCATGGCCGGCCCGGCCGGGCCGCCCACCTCGACCAGCTCCCAGCGGTGGGCATACTTGCGCTTCGGATCATCGGAAACCGACAACCAGACGGGATTGCCCTCATCCAGCAGGCCCATCATGGAGCCGGTGTTGGGGGTGGAGGCGGTGACAAGCTCGCCGCTCTCTTCGAGGATGGCGTCGCACAAAAAGCGCTTGTAGCGGCGCACCAGGCGGGCGCGGATCATGGGCTGGGGCAGTTTCATGCCGCCGGTGATAGCCCCGCAGCGCCCCCGGCGCAAGCACGCGCGGGGCCGAATGGCGGAAAGTGGCGCTCACCGTCCTCGTGGACGCGCGGCGCGCGGCGGCCTCATCCCCTTGGGAACCTTGCGCAGATAGGTGAAGACCAGCCGCGCGTTGGGGCTTTTCAGGTCATGGCCGGTGATCCCGCAGCCGCCTGCTTCGCGCACCGGAGCGGCGCCATCGAGGACGATGCGCCCCGGCGTATCGAGATCGCCGCCCACCTGATAGGGGGCGGGCGCGCAGCCCTTGCGGAAGGTATAGGCAAGGCCGGCCATCTGGTAGCCGTGCTTCTGGCCCTCGAAGAGCACCTGGCCGCGCAGATGCTCCAGGCCCTTGCGCGGCCTGTAATAGACGAAGATGCGCATCGGGCCATCGGCGTGGTAATACATCACCGAGCCATTGTGCATCCACAGCGAATCGGCCGATTGCGCCGGCGCCGCCATGAAGGCCAGCCCGGCGGCAAAGATCAAGGGAAAAAGACGTGCGAACATGATACTCTCCCACCCGCTATTGATACCGGGCACACAAGCACAGGCAAGCTGAACCATGCATGAACACACCAACCCCACCGCCGCGGTGCTGGTCATCGGCGATGAAATCCTCTCCGGCCGCACGCAGGATACCAATATCAACACCATAGCGCGCTTTCTCACCGGGCGCGGCATCGATCTGAAGGAGGCGCGCATCGTGCCCGATGATGAAGACGAGATCGTCGCCGCCCTCAATGCCCTGCGTGACAGATACGACATGGTCTTCACCACCGGCGGCATCGGCCCCACCCATGACGACATCACCGCCGATGCCGTGGCGCGGGCCTTCGGCGTGCCCATCTCGCACCATCCGGAGGCGGTGAAAATCCTCAGGCAGCTGTTTGCCGACATGGGCCGC
>JALSNA010000153.1 GCA_026987255.1 Hyphomicrobiales bacterium
TCTGGGAGCCGGGCGAAAAGCACCAGGTGTGGATGAGCCACGGGGACAGGGTCTGCGCCCTGCCGGAGGGGTTCGACGTGGTGGCGACATCGGATGGGGCGCCCTTTGCGGCCATTGCCGATGAGGCCCGGCGCTTTTATGGCGTGCAGTTTCATCCGGAGGTGGTGCATACGCCGGACGGGCACCGGCTTTTGGCCCATTTCGCGCTGGATATCTGCGGCTGCAAGGGGGACTGGTCCATGGCCTCCTTCAAGGAGGAGATGATCGCCGCCATCCGCCAGCAGGTGGGCGATGATGGCAAGGTGATCTGCGGGTTGTCGGGCGGGGTGGATTCCTCGGTGGTGGCGGTGCTGCTGCACGAGGCCATAGGCGATCGCCTGACCTGCGTCTTCGTCGATACCGGCCTGATGCGGGCGGGCGAGGCGCAAGAGGTGGTCGGGCTGTTTCGCGATGCCTACAACATTCCGCTGGTGCATGTGGATGCGGCGGAGGAGTTCATCGGCCTGCTGGAGGGCGAGAGCGACCCGGAGAGCAAGCGCAAGATCATTGGCAAGACCTTCATCGACATTTTCGAGCGCGAGGCGAAAAGGATCGGCGGGGCGAAGTTCCTGGCCCAGGGGACGCTCTATCCGGACGTGATCGAGAGCGTTTCCTTCACCGGCGGGCCGAGTGTGACCATCAAGAGCCATCACAATGTGGGCGGGCTGCCGGAGCGGATGAACATGGAGCTGGTGGAGCCGCTGCGCGAGCTGTTCAAGGACGAGGTGCGCGCGCTGGGCCGCGAGCTGGGATTGCCGGAGCATTTCGTCGGCCGCCATCCCTTCCCGGGGCCGGGGCTGGCCATCCGCCTGCCCGGCGGGGTGACGCGCGAAAAGCTGGAGATATTGCGCCGGGCCGATGCCATCTATCTGGAGGAAATCCGCAAGGCGGGGCTCTATGACGCCATCTGGCAGGCCTTCGCGGTGCTGCTGCCGGTGCAGAGCGTGGGCGTGATGGGCGATGCGCGCACCTATGATTTCGTCTGCGCCCTGCGCGCGGTGACCTCGGTGGACGGCATGACGGCGGATTTCTTCCCCTTCGACCACGATTTTCTCTCCGCCGTGGCCACCCGCATCATCAACGAGGTGCGCGGCATCAACCGGGTGGTCTATGACATCACGTCGAAGCCGCCCGGCACCATCGAGTGGGAGTGAGCGAGATTCAGGCCTTGAGGATGTCCATCTGGATGGGGCCCTTGGCGGAGCCGTGGATGAACTGCTCCACATAGGGGTTGCCGGAGTGGTCGATCTCGGAAATGGGGCCGTGCCAGATGATCTTGCCATGATAGATCATCGCCACCTCGTCGGCGATGCGCCGGGCGGAGGCCATGTCGTGGGTGATGGAGATGGCGGTGGCGCCCACGTCCTTGACGGTGGAGACGATGAGCTCGTCAATGATCGCCGCCATGATGGGATCAAGGCCAGTGGTCGGCTCGTCGAAAAGGATGATTTCGGGGCTGGCGGCGATGGCGCGGGCCAGGCCGACGCGCTTTTGCATGCCGCCGGAGAGCTCGGCCGGGAAAAGATTGGCCACCTGTTCGCCCAGGCCCACGGCGGCGAGCTTCTCAAGAGCGATCTTGCGCGCCTTGGCGCGGCCCATGCCGCGTCCCTGGATGAGGCCGAAGGCGACGTTCTCCCACACGGGCAGGGAATCGAACAGGGCAGCCCCCTGAAAGAGCATGCCGAACTTGCGCATGACCTCATCGCGCGCTGCGCCCTTCAGGTGGGTGGTGTCGCGGCCATCCACGATGACCTGCCCGCCGTCGGGATCGAGCAGGCCGATGAGGCATTTCAGCATGACCGACTTGCCCGATCCGGAGCCGCCGATGATGACCAGGGAGGAGCCCTTGCGCACCTTCAGGTCAATGCCGTCGAGCACCGTCTTGGGGCCGAAACTCTTCTTGAGGCCCTTCAGTTCGATATGGATGCCGGGATCTGTGGTCATGGCTGTGTCAACCGGAAAAGAGCAAGGAGGTCATGATGTAATTGGCCGCCAGGATGAGGATGGAGGCGGAGACCACGGCATTGGTGGTGGCCCGGCCCACGCCCTGGGCGCCGCCGCGCGAGTTGAAGCCATGATAACAGCCCATGAGGGCGATGATGAAGCCGAAGACGGCCGACTTGATCAGGCCCGAGGTGATATCGCCCAGTTGCAGAAATTCCACGGTGTTCTTCAGATAGGCCCCGCCGTTGAAGCCCAGCGAGCGGGTGCCGACGATGTAGCCGCCCATGATGCCGATGGTGTCGGCGATGACCACCAGCAAGGGCAGGGTGATGATCCCGGCCAGGATGCGCGGGCCGACAAGATACTTGAACGGATTGGTGGACAGGGTGATCAGGGCGTCGATCTGCTCGGTGACGCGCATGGTGCCCAGCTCGGCGGCTATGGCGGCGGAGACGCGCCCGGCCACCATGAGCCCGGCCAGCACCGGGCCGAGCTCGCGGGTAATGCCCAGGGCGACGATGGAGGAGACGAGATTTTCGGCATTGAAGCGCGAGCCGCCGATATAGATCTGCAAGGCCAGAACGCCGCCGGTGAAAAAGGCGGTCAGCCCCACCACCGGCAGCGAGTTGTAGCCGATGCGCACGATCTGCAAAAGGATCTGGCGGAAATACCAGGGCGGCGTGAGGCCGCTGAGCAGGGCATTGCGCAGGAAAATGGCCAGCCGCCCGATTTCGGCCAGAAAATCCAGGCTCAGCCGTCCGATGTAGGCAAGGGGATTCAAGGGGCAGGGTGCTCCGTTGCGTCGACCGAGGGGGTATAAAGGCGTGTATAGCGCATTCCCAGCGATGTCAAAAGCTCATAGGGAATGGTCCCGGCCCAGCGGGCCACCTCGTCCACCGTTATGTGCGCCCCCATGACCTCGGCGCGCATGCCGCGGGTGGCGAAATCCTTGTCAATGTCGGTGACATCCACGCAGATGCTGTCCATGGAGACGCGCCCCACCACCGGCGCATAATGGCCGCCGATGCACACCTGGGCGGGGCCATCATGGGCCGGCCAGCTCAAGGAGCGCAGGTAGCCATCGGCATAGCCCAGGCCGAGGATGGCAATTTGGGAGTCCCGCCCGGCCGTCCAGGTGGCGGAATAGCCGACGGTTTCGCCCTGCGCCACCTTGCGCACCTGCAGGATGGGGGCATAGAGCGAGGCCACCGTCTGCATGGGATTGGGGCGATCGGCAAAGGGATTGCCGCCATACAGGGCGATGCCGGGGCGCACCAGGTCATGGGTGAAGCCCTCGCCCATGAAGGAGCCGGGCGAGTTGGCCAGGGAGGCGGGGGCGGATGGCAGCAGGGCGCGCAGCTCATCGAAGCGGGCCCGCTGGCGGGCGTTCATCTCGTGGCCGGGCTGGTCGCCACAGGCCAGATGGCTCATCACCAGGGTCATGCGGAAGGCCGAAAGCAGCTCCGGGCTGGCGGCCAGCTTGCGCACCTGCGGCTCATCGAGGCCAAGGCGCGATATGCCGGTATCGATATGGACGGCCGCCGGCAGGCGGGTCTCGCAGGTCTTGCAATAGTTGGCCCATTCGGTGATTTCCTCCAGGCTGGCCAGGGCCGGGCGCAGGCCATGTTCGCCATAAAAGGGCGCGCTGCCGGGAAGCAGGCCGTTGAGGATGTAGATGATGGCTTCGGGCAGAACCTCGCGCAGGGCGGCGCCCTCATGGGGCAGGGCGGTGAAAAAGGTGCGCGCTCCGGCCTGCCAGAAGGCGCGCGCGCAGGGGCGCATCCCCAGGCCATAGGCATCGGCCTTGATGACCGCGGCGCACTGGGCAGGTGCTGCCCTTTCGGCCATGAAGCGCCAGTTGGCGGCCAGGGCGCCCAGGTCGATGGAAAGCACGCCACCGGCCAGGGAGGCATCGGCGGGCGGACAGGTCATCCAGTCACAGGTGT
>JALSNA010000154.1 GCA_026987255.1 Hyphomicrobiales bacterium
GTTGATCTGCGCCGCCAGCACCGATTGCGCACAGCCTTGCAGCAGGGCCACCCGGGAGCGGGGCGCTTCATCCGGGGCAAAGCGTCCGGCCAGAGGCTTTTGCGCCCTTGCGCCCACAGGGGCCATGCGCAGCATGACGGCGGCCGGGCGCAGGGCGGCGACCCGCTCCAGAAACCCGGCCAGGGGGCGAAACAGCCGTCCTGCCGCAAGCGCCTGTGCAAAACGCCGCGGATGAGGGATGATGGCCGCCAGGATGGCGCGCCACAGGCGCCTGTGCCAGGGGCGCGCGGCGGCGGTCTCCTCGAGGATGTCGCGCGCATGCTCCACCAGATGATTGTAATCCACCCCCGACGGGCAGGTGGTCATGCACGACAGGCAGGTCAGGCAATGATCCAGATGCGCCGCCACCTGCGGCCCCGCCGGGGTCTTGCCCTCCAGCATGTCCTTGATGAGATAGATGCGCCCGCGCGGCCCTTCCAGTTCGTTGCCGGTGAGCAGATAGGTGGGGCAGGTGGCGGTGCAAAAGCCGCAATGGACGCATTTGCGCAAGATGGCCTCGGCCTCGGCCATGCGCGGATCGCGCAACTGTTGGCGGCTGAAGGATGTCTGCATGATTCAGCCCCCCTCGCGGCGGGACGGATAGACGCGCCCCGGATTGAGAATGTCGCGCGGGTCGAAGGCCGCCTTGATGCGCGCGCTGACCTCGGCCAGGGGCTCCGGCTGCGGCTGGAACACCGGCAGGGCGCGGCGAATATCCGGCGGGGCGCGAAACAGCGTGGCGTGGCCGCCCGGGGTGGCCAGCGCGCCGCGCACCAGCTCGGCATGGGCATGGGGCGCGGGCGGCGTGGCCAGCCAGATGAGCCCGCCGCCCCAGTCCATGAAATGGCGCGCGCCGGGGATCATGGCCTCAAGGTCTTTCGCCACTTGCGCGCCCTGCGCGGGCGGACAGCTGATGCGCCAGATGAAGGCCTCGTCATCGCCGTGCAGGGGCACAGCGTCGCGAATGTCCCGCCAGGCCTGCGCGCTCGCCTCGCCTTCCAGCAGCTCCGGCGCGCCGAACGCCTCCAGCGCCGCCTCCAGCATCCGCGCCCGCGCCGCCACCGAGGGCGCAAAGCCCTCCAGGCGCAACAGGGTGCGGGCGCGCTTGCCCGTCACCGCCGCAGGCAGATGGGCCGCCCCGGAAACCTCCGCCGGGGCCCGCAGGGCGCGGGTCATGCAGGCATTGGCGCGCGCGGTGTCCAGATCGTGAAAGCACAGGCTCAAGGCGGCTTCCGGCGCGGGCAGGACCTTGAAGGTCACTTCGGTGAGCACCGCCAGCGTCCCCCAGCTTGCGCACATGAGCTTGGACAGGTCATAGCCGGTGACGTTCTTCATCACCCGCCCGCCGGACTTGAAGATCTCGGCCCGCCCGTTGACGGCGGCAAAGCCCAAAAGGTGATCGCGCACCGCCCCGCTGCGGATGCGCCGCGGGCCGGACAATCCGGCCGCCGTCATGCCGCCCAGGGTGCCCCGGCCAGCCAAGGCGCCCAGCAGCGGGCCGAAGTCCGGCGGCTCGAAGGCCAGCATCTGGCCCTTTTCGGCCAGCATGGCCTCGATGTCCTTCAGGGGCGTGCCCGCCCGGGCGGTGAAGACCAGCTCCTCGGGCTCATACATGGAGACCCCGGAAAGGCGCGACATGTCCAGCACACCGGATGCCGCAACGGGGCGGCCCAGCGCGGCGCGGCTGTCATGGCCGATGATGCGCACCGGCGCATCCCGTGACAGGGCCGCGGCAATGGCCCGGGCGGTTTCCTGTGCATCTTTCGGGGTGAGGATGGACATGGGCATTCAGAACCTCGGCAGGCCGGGGAATTGTTTCTCGATGTCGCGCACCGAAAAGCCGCTGACCTCGCCGCAGCCCTTCAGCTGCGGAAAGACCTTGCCGGGGTTGAGCAGCCTGCCCGGATCGAGGGCGCACTTCAGGCGCATCTGCACCGCAAGGTCGGTGTCGTTGAACATCTCCGGCATGAGATCGCGCTTTTCCACCCCCACGCCATGTTCGCCGGTGAGCACCCCGCCGGAGCGCACGCACAGGCGCAGGATGTCGGCGCCGAAATCCTCGGCCCGTTTCAGCTCGCCAGGCCGGTTGGCGTCATAGAGGATGAGCGGATGCAGGTTGCCGTCCCCGGCGTGAAAGACATTGGCGCAAGCCAGGCCGTATTTCTGCGACAATTGCGCAATGCCCCCCAGCACGTCGGTCAGGCGGTTGCGCGGGATGGTGCCGTCCATGCAGTAATAGTCCGGCGAGATGCGCCCCACCGCCGGGAAGGCCGCCTTGCGCCCGGCCCAGAAGGCCAGCCGTTCTTCATCGGAGCGCGAGGCGCGGATGGAGACCGCCCCGCAATCCTTGGCGATCTTGCTCACCCGCGTGACGAGATCGTCCACCTCCACCTGTGGGCCGTCCACCTCGATGATCAGCAGCGCCTCCACGTCCAGCGGATATCCGGCATGGACGAAATCCTCCGCGGCGCGAATCGCCGGGCCGTCCATCATCTCCATGCCGGCCGGGATGATGCCGGCCGAAATGACCCCGGCGACGCATTCTCCCGCCGCCTGCGCCGAATCGAACCCGGCCAGCACGGCGCGCGCCGAGGCGGGCGTTGGCGTCAGCCGCACCGTGACCTGGGTGACCACCCCCATGAGGCCCTCCGAGCCGATCATCAGCCCCAGGATGTCATGGGATTCGCTGTCCAGATGCATGCCGCCCAGGCGGATGACGGAGCCATCCATGAGCACCATTTCCAGCCCCAGGATGTTGTTGGTGGTCAGGCCGTATTTCAGGCAATGCACGCCACCGGCGTTCTCCGCCACGTTGCCGCCTATGGTGCAGGCGATCTGCGAGGAAGGATCGGGGGCATAGTGAAACCCTTCGGCCTCCACCATGCGGGTGATGGCCAGGTTGGTCACCCCCGGCTGCACGATGGCGGCGCGGTTGTCGAGGTCGATCTTCAGGATGCGGTCAAAGCGCGCCATGCCGAGCAGGACGGCATCGGCGGCCGGCAGCGCCCCGCCCGACAGCGATGTGCCCGCGCCGCGCGGCACCACCGGAATGGCCTCGTCATTGCAATATGCCAAGATGGCCGAAACCTCTTCCGTGGTGGAGGGCAAAATGGTCAGAAGCGGCGGCTGGCGATAGGCGGTCAGCCCGTCGGTCTCGAAGGGGCGCAGCTCCTCCGGCGCGGTAATGACCACCGCCGCGGGGCACAGGGCGGCCAGGGCGGCGGCGATTTCCTCACGTCTGGCGATGATGTCCGGATTGGCCCCTGGCATGGCCATATCTCCCTGACTTTCCGTCATGCCGGATTGGCGCGCGCGGCATTTTGCGCCACCGGCATGATTTTTGTCACATTTTGTTGTATGAATGGCG
The DNA here is from genome assembly GCA_026987255.1 of Hyphomicrobiales bacterium. Lineage (GTDB taxonomy): Bacteria > Pseudomonadota > Alphaproteobacteria > Rhizobiales > Aestuariivirgaceae > Thermopetrobacter. Next base: position 3,407 of record JALSNA010000154.1, read on the forward strand.
CATTGAAATGTCCTCTCCTGGGCATTATCACACGCCAGACATTCGTCTGCATCCTTTTATCAACATTCTACGGAGGCATTGAGAAAATGAAACTGAAAATCGCTCTGGCTGCCGCTCTTGTCGTTGCCCTCCCGTCCATGGCCATGGCCGGTGGTGACGCCGAACATGGCAAGAAGGTCTTCAGGAAGTGCAAGGCCTGCCATTACGTGGACAAGGAAAAGAACAAGGTCGGCCCCTACCTGAAGGGCGTGGTGGGCCGCAAGGCCGCTTCCGTGGAGGGCTTCAAGTATTCCGCCGCCATGAAGGCCAAGGGTGAAGAGGGCCTGGTGTGGACCGAGGAGAACCTCGACAAGTATCTCACCAAGCCCAAGGCCTTCATCCCGCACAACAAGATGTCCTTCGCCGGCCTGAAGAAGGCCGAGGACCGCGCCGACGTCATCGCCTATCTGAAGTCCATGGCCAAGTAAGGCGGCGCAAGCGACTGACACAAGGGCGGCGGGAGGCTCAACCCGCCGCCTTTTT
>JALSNA010000155.1 GCA_026987255.1 Hyphomicrobiales bacterium
CCAGAGGATAGTGAGCTGTCCGGGAGGGAAAGTGGGCCTGTTTGCAGGGTGTGCTGGAAACGGGGCTCAGATGGAGTCGGGGGCTATGAGTTCTCCGTCCACCTTGCTGGCGGCGATGACCGCCTGGGTGCGGCTTTCCACCTTGAGTTTCTGCAAGATGGCGGAGACGTGGGCCTTGACCGTGGCCTCGGAGACGCCGAGCTTGTAGGCGATCTGCTTGTTGAGCAGGCCCTCGCGCAGCATCATGAGCACGCGCATCTGCTGCGGGGTGAGGGTGGAAAGCAGCCGCGCCGTCTCGTCCGCACCGTTGTCTTCCTCCGGAACATCAAGGGAGACATCCTCCGGCACGGCCAGCTCCCCGGCCAGCACGGCGCGCAGGGCGGCCAGCATCTGCGCCGCAGAGGCCGACTTGGGGATGAAGCCCGATGCACCCAATGCCATGGCGCGGCGGATGATGGCCGGCTGCTCGGAAGCGGAGACCACCACCACCGGAATGGCCGGATACTGGGCGCGCAGATAGACCAGACCGGAAAAGCCGTGCGCGCCGGGCATCTTCAGATCCAGAATGATCAGACCGGTCTGGGCGGCGGCGGCAATCGCCTGGGTCACCTCGTCCAGGGTTCCGGCCTCGGCCAGTTCAACCTCCGGCATGTCGCTGGCCAGGATCAGTTTCAGCGCGTCCCTGAAAAGCGGATGATCATCGGCAATGATGAAACGTTCGCGGGCCATGCAGCCTCCCCTGTTGCCCTTGTGGTGTGAAGACGCGGGATGCCCCCGGCGCGCCTGCTACCAAAGTCATATACCAGTTTGTGGAAAGGCACAAATGGAGCCTTGGGCAAGGCAAGCGGGCAGAAATATCGCTATTGCTATTTTTGATTGCATGGTTAATATTCCATCAACCTTATGCGTGTTTACTCATCTTTAATCATGTTTGTCATTTGCGCGCCTGGAACTGGTGATTCGTCCAGACCAGGATGTGTTCTTAAGTAGTGATTCAGAAATGCCTGCCAAGGTTTGCGCAGGTGGGGTGAGAACCAAGAACACAGACCACAACACCTGCCAAGAGGCTACAGGTCTCGCGGCAAACCTTGAACAGGCGTTCAAAACAGACAGAGACTACGGAGTAACGAACATGAACAAGCTTTTCTCGAAGATCCTGGTGGCTGGCGCCGCCGTCGCCCTGACCGCCGCCGCGGCCCAGGCCACGACCACGACCAACACCTTCCAGGCCAAGATCACCATCCAGAACGACTGCGAGATCACCTCGCCGACCGACCTGGACTTCGGCACGCATGGCCTGCTGAATGCCAACATCGACCAGACTTCGACCTTCGTCGTGAAGTGCACCGAGAACACCAGCTATGACATCGGCCTGAACGAGGGCACGACCTCCGGCGGCACCACCACGACCCGCAAGATGACCGACGGCAACGGCAACACGGTGGACTATCAGATGTTCTCCGATTCGGGCCGCACCACCAACTGGGGCGATACCGTGGGCACCGATACCGTGGCCGCCACCGGCACCGGCGCGGACCAGACCTACACCGTCTATGGCCGCGTGCCGCCGCAGAACACCCCGCCGGCCGGCAACTACACGGACACCGTGACCATCACCGTGACCTACTGAGGCTGCGCAAGCCCATAACGCCAACAACCAGCGAAACATCCTTATCCGGGGAGGGATTGACAGGATGAGACACCACAACCTTGCCTTGCTGCCAGCCGCAATGCTCGCTCTTTGCGCTGCCTTGCCAAGTGCCGAAGCCGCACAGATCCATGTGCGCCCGGTCCTGATCGAGCTTGCAGCGCCCGCAGCGGCCGCGACGCTGACGCTCAACAACAGGGGCAAGGGTCTCGTCACCGCCCAGATACGGGTGTTTCGCTGGACACAGGTCAACGGCCAGGACAAGCTGACGCCTACGCGCGACGTCGTGGCCTCTCCGCCGCTGCTGCGCATGGCCCCGGGCCGCGACAACGTGGTGCGCGTGGTGCGCATCTCCAAGCGGCCGGTGAAGGGCGAGGAGAGCTACCGGCTCGTCGTCGACCAGATTCCAGAGAAAAAGCAAAAAGGCACCGGCGTCGTTTTCGCGGTGCGCTACCTGATCCCCGTGTTCTTTTACGAGCGCGGCGCATCGGCACCGAAAGTTTCCTGGAAAGCGGCCCGCAAGGGGCGCAAGATCATCCTGACTGCCCACAATGCCGGCGCACGGCACGAGCGCGTCTCCAGGCTGCGGATCTCTTCCGGCGGCAAGACGCAAGTCATTTCCACCGGTTTGGCCGGATACGTTCTCGGCAAATCCACAAAGACGTGGACGAAACCGCTGCGGCTGCGCGCCAAAGGCACCATCACCATCAAGGGGCAGGGCATCCATGGGGCGCTCACGGCAAAGGCAAGATTGCGCTGATGCATGGCCGCAAGGCCGATGCACCGGACGCCCGGCTGCCCGCTGGAAGGCCGTCTTCGGTCTTGCCCTGGCGGCGATGGTGATTCCGCTGCCTGCCCATGCCGGATTGCTGCCCCCCATCACGCCGATTGCGGACAAGAGCGCACAGGCCACTTCCAAACCGCAGACCAAAAGCGCCAGGGGCAAGTCCGGCCTGCTCACCACCCAGAGCGGCAAGGCGGACAAGCTGCCCGTCAGCCCCGGCGTGGCCAAGGCCGCGCCCACCGGCCCGCCGGAGGATCCGGCGCTGGCCGATGCCCCGGCTGCGCCCTATTTCCTGGAGGTTTTCATCAACGGCCAGCCGACGAAGCTGATCGGGGAGTTCCTGCGCACCCCCGACGGCGCTTTCGCGTCGCGCGCCAAGGAGCTGGAGGAGCTCGGCATCACGCCGCCGAAGGGCGCCAAGCCGGAGGACCTGATCAGCCTGAAGGATCTTGGCGCGCAGTGGCATTATGACGAGAACACCCAGCGGATCGACATCACCATCGACAATTCACAGCGGGTGCGCAAGGTTCATGACCTGATGGGCCGCAGCAAGCTGGCCGAGGTCTCACAGCGCGACACCGGGCTGGTGATCAACTATTCGGCCCTGGCCGCGGCGCGCGCCGACAAGGCCTTTGCCAGCTCCACCTTCGAGGGGGTTTCGCTCAACCTCGATGGCTGGGTCTATTCGCCCCTGGGCACGGTCTCGGCATCCGGCTTCATGCGCATGGACAGCTTCAAGCAGGCCCATTTCACCCGTCTTGAAACATCCTGGCGCTATACGGACATCGAGCGGGCGATCAGCTACCAGATCGGCGATGTCCTGACCTCCGGGCCGAACTGGGCGCGCCCCATGCGCATGGGCGGGGTGCGCATCTCGCGCAATTTCCACCTGCGCCCGGACATCATCACCATGCCCCTGCCCTCGCTGTCGGGCACCGCCGCCGCGCCGACGGCGGTGGATGTCTATCTGAACAATGTCAAGGTGCACAGCGAGCAGGTGGAGGCCGGGCCCTTCACCATCACCAACATTCCGGCGATCTCCAGCTCCGGGGTGGCGCGGCTGGTGATGCATGATGCCTCCGGGCGCGAGACCGTGATCAAGAAAAGTTTCTATGCCTCGCCGAAACTGCTGCGCAAGGACATGCTGGAATTCTCCGTGGAAGCGGGCGTGGCGCGGCTGAATTACGGCGTGAAGTCCTTCGACTATGGGCACAAGCCGGGCGGGGCGGCCTCCATTCGCTATGGCCTCACGGACCGGCTGACGGTGCATGCCCACACGGAGCTGGCCAAGGGGCTGCAACTGGGCGGCGGCGGCCTGACCGCGGCCATGGGCGGGCATTTTCTGATCAGCGCCGCGGGCGCCGTTTCGCACAGCGCCAGGGGAACCGGTTTTTTGACCTATGGAGCCTTCGAGACGCGCTGGGGGAACTTTTCGCTCAATGCTTCCAGCCAGCACGTTTTCGGCGATTATGCCGACCTGGCCAGCATTACCGCCA
>JALSNA010000156.1 GCA_026987255.1 Hyphomicrobiales bacterium
TGGTGGATGCAGGATTCAGGCAAAATCCCGGTGTCTTTTCGTCCGCAGGCAATACTTGAAGGTATTGGCAAGGGCGAAAAGGCTCCGGGATGAAGCATAAATCCTGCAGATGCCGTTCAAATTTATGAGTCCAGACCCTAAAACTCCACCCCCGCCTGCGCCTTCACGCCGGAGCGGAAGGGGTGCTTGACCAAGGTCATCTCCGTCACCAGGTCGGCCGCTTTCACGAGCGCCTCCGGCGCGTTGCGCCCGGTGACGATGACATGCTGCCCCTCTGGCCGCGCCGCCAGGGTTTCCAGCACCTCGTCCACGGAAAGATAGCCATAGCGCAGCACGATGTTGAGCTCATCGAGCAAAACCATGGCCGTGTCCGCGTCAGTCAGCGCCCGGCGCGCCTCTTCCCATGTGCGCGCCGCCAGGGCGCGGTCCTTCTCCAGGTTCTGCGTCTCCCAGGTGAACCCCTCGCCGCAGGCGAAGAAATCCACCTGATCGCCAAAGGCCGCCAGCGCCTTCTTCTCGCCGATTTCGCGCGCCCCCTTGATGAACTGGATGACGCTGACCTTCATGCCATGCCCCAGGGCGCGCAGGACCATCCCGAACCCGGCCGTGGACTTGCCCTTGCCCTTGCCCGTATGGACGATCAGCAGCCCCTTTTCGGTCTGCTTGGTGGCCATGATCCTCTCGCGCGCCTTCGCCTTGCGCGCCATCTTGGCATTGTGCCTTTGCGCATCGCTCATGTCCTGCTCCTCAGTTGCGCCAGCATTTGCGCCGCGCTGTTCGATTTCGGCCGCCAGAAGCGCCGCGCCAGGGCCTCGTCGAAGCGCCGGATCATGTCGTCCAGCGCATCCGCGTTGTTTTCCGCCAGCCAGCGGCGCACTTTCTCATCATTGATGAAGGCATCGAAGGCCATCTCGAAATGATGGCTCTTCACCGCCCCGGTGGTCGCCGCGAAGGCGAACATGTAATCCACCGTCGCCGCAATTTCAAACGCCCCCTTGTAGCCATGCCGCATCATGGCGCGAATCCATTTCGGATTGGCCACCCGCGCATGCATCACCCGCCCCGCTTCTTCCTCCAGGGAGCGCGTGACGGGCCGCTCGGGCCGCGAATGGTCGTTGTGCCAGACCGCCACCGGCTTGCCGCGCAAATGGCTGGCCGCCGCCGTCATGCCGCCCTCGAACTGGTAATAATCGTCCGAATCCAGAATGTCGTGCTCGCGGTTGTCCTGGTTGTGGGCCACCGCGTCCAGGTGCCCCAGCCGTTGGCGGAAGGCCGCCTCGGCCCGCGCCCCACTGGTCCCCGCGCCATAGGCATAAGCCCCCCAGTTGATGTAGCTTTCGGCCAGATCGCCCGCATCGCGCCACAGATTCTCGTCGAACAGCGCCTGCAACCCCGCCCCGTAGGCCCCCGGCTGCGAGCCGAAGACCCGAAAGCCCGCCAGCCGCCGCGCGCTTTCCTCATCCATCCCCTCATCGCGCAGCTGCCGTGCTTCGCGGGCCATGCGCGCCGCGATCGGGTTGTCCTCCTGTGGCTCGTCGAGCGCCCCGATGGCCCGTGCCGCCTCATCGAACAGCTCCATCTGCAAGGGAAAGGCATCGCGGAAGAAGCCGGAGACCCGCAAGGTCACATCCACCCGAGGCCGTCCCAGCTCCGCCAGGGTGATGATCTCGAACCCCGTCACCCGCCCCGAGCCCTGTGCCCACACGGGCCGCGCCCCGATCAGCGCCAGCGCCTGGGCGATGTCGTCGCCGCCGGTGCGCATGTTGGCCGTGCCCCAGACCGAAAGCCCGATGGCGCGCGGATATTCCCCCTCCTGCTGGAAATGCCGCGCCAGCATGTTGCGCGCCGATTGCTGCCCCAGCCGCCAGGCCGCCGGTGTCGGCACCGCCCGCATGTCCAGCGAATGAAAATTGCGCCCCGTCGGCAGGACATCCAGCCGCCCGCGCGTCGGCGCGCCGGAAGGCCCCGGCGCGATGAACCGCCCCGCCAGCCCCTCCAGCAGGGCCGAGATTTCGCGCCGCCCACAGGCGCGCACCTTTGGCGCGATGGATGTTTCAATGCTTTCAAGCACTTGCAGGCTCGATGTGAATCTGTTTCTCAGCCATTTGCGCGCCACATCATGCGCCGCCGAGCCTGCCAGTATGGCCTCCACCAGCGCCAGCGCCAGCGCCTCCAGCCGCTCCAGCGTATCGCCCATGGTGCGCCAAGGCGCATCGGAAATCTCCTCAAGCACCGCTGGCCGCGCCCCTTTCCACACCTGCGCCAGCCCATCTGTCCCGCCGCAATCCAGCGGATCGAATTCGAGCCCCAGATCCGCCGCCAGCGCCCGCTGCAAGGAAGCATCGCCCCCTTTTCCGTGCCCGCGCGGCAGCCGCGCCAGCGCCACCACCAGCTCGGCCAGCTCCCGTCCGCCGGGGCTTTCGCCCAGCACATGCAGGCCGTTGCGGATCTGCGCCTCCTTGATGTCGCACAGCCAGGCGTCCAGCTTGATCACCGCCGCATCGCCCTCGTCCTGGCCGATCCCGGCATCTTCCGCCACCCCGCTGATGCGCGCCAGCGAAAGAATGTCCTCGCGCAGCCCCTTCAGGCGGCGCGCATCCAGCCCCGAGGCCTGGGCATATTCATCCACCAGCCGCTCCAGCTCCGCCAGCGGCCCATGGGTCTCGGCCCGCGCCATGGGCGGTGTCAGGTGGTCGATGATCACCGCCTGCGCCCGCCGCTTGGCCTGCGCCCCTTCGCCCGGATCGTTGACGATGAAGGGATACAGATGGGGCAGGGGGCCAAGCACCGCATCGGGAAAACACGCCGCCGAAAGCGCCGCGGCCTTGCCCGGCAGCCATTCCAGATTGCCGTGCTTGCCGTTGTGGATCACCGCATCGGCTCCCCAGATCTCGCGCAGCCAGATGTAGAAGGCCACATACCCATGCGGTGGCGCCAGCGCCGGATCGTGATAGGTGGCCTTCGGGTCGATGTTGTAGCCGCGCGCCGGCTGAATGGCGCACAGCACCCGCCCCATCATGGCCACCGGCAGATGAAAAGCCCCGTCGCGAACGAAGGGATCGTTTCGCGGATTGCCCCAGCGCCCCTGAATCGCTTTTTGAACGCTTTGCGGCAAGCGGCTGAAATGATTCGCATATTCACCCAGAGTCAAAGTGGCGTCTGAACTGGCCTTGCCAGCGCCGGAGGCATTGGTCGGCCCCGCCTGCAGCCGTTCGATCAGCGAATTGCCATCGGCGGGAATGCCGCGCACATCGTATCCGGCCCCCTTCAGGGCGCGCAGGATGTTTACCGTGCTCGCCGGGGTATCATAGCCCACGCCGTTGCCGATGCGCCCATCGCGATTGGGATAGTTGGCCAGGATGATCGCCACCTTGCGCGCCCGCGCCTTCTTGCCGCCCAGCTGTGCCCAGCGCGCCGCCAGCTCCGCCACGAAGGCCACCCGCTCTTCATCCGGCGCATAGGAGACGATGCGGCATTGCGTGGCCGCGTCCAGATGATCGTCGCGCTTGAAGGATATGGCGCGGCTGATGATGCGCCCGTCCAGCTCCGGCAGCACCACGTTCATCGCCAGATCGGGTGGGGAAAGACCCTGGGAGTTCTCTTCCCAGTCCTGCCGCGACGAGCCCGACAGGATCACCTGCAGCACCGCGCACCCGGGAGCGGCCAGCGGATTGTCCGCCACATCCTCCGCCCCGGAGGCAAAGGCCGTGGCATTGAGGATCACCGCCGGTGCACGGCGGGCGAAAATTTCCGCCAGAACCTTGCGCGAGGCGGCATCCTTCAGCGAGGTGACGAAAATCGGCAGGGGGGAAAGCCCGCGCGCTTTCAAGGCCGCGGCCAGCGCGGCGATGGGCGCGGTAAAGCCGCCCTCGATCACCGAGCGGTAGAAGATGATGGGCGCGCAAGGGCCAGCGCC
>JALSNA010000157.1 GCA_026987255.1 Hyphomicrobiales bacterium
ACCGGGATTTTGCCTAAATCCTGCATATGTCATCCCTCTTTATGAGTCCTGACCCTAGGGCATAGGTGATCAGAATGGGAATGCCTTTTCAAGACCGCCCTTTTCCCGCGCCCCGTCTCCTGAAAAAGCAAGAGGAACATTGCACCGGAGGCAAAAAAGGCCCGGAGCGGGGCTCCGGGCCTTCATGTTCAATGCCGCATCCTGCCGGTCAGTGCTTGACGCCAGACCACAGGGCGCGCTTGACCATGTACATCATCAGGGCAAAGACCGCCAGATAGATCATGGCCATGAGGCCCACTCGCTTGCGCTCCTCCAGCTTGGGCTGCGAGGCCCAGGTGAGGAAGGCGGCGATGTCGGTGGCCTCCTGCTTCAGGGTCGGCTTGGTGCCGTCGGCATATTCCACGTCCTCGCCGGACAGGGGCGGCGGCATGGCCGTCCAGTGACCGGGGAAGTAGGGGTTGTAGTTCAGCCCCTCCCTTTCCTCGCCCTGGGGCTCTTCGTAACCGGAAATCAGCGAGCGGACATATTCCGCTCCGCCGGGGCCCTTGACCAGCTTGATGAAGGGCGAGACATACCACGGATAGTCCCAGCCCTCGCGGGCCTTGACGATGAGCGACAGATCCGGCGGAATGGCGTTGTTGTTGGCCGCCTTGGCCTGCTCCTCGCTCTTGTAGGGGCCGGGAATGGCGTCCGACAGACGCGCCAGGCGCTGCACCGGCTCGCCATCTTCGTTATAGCCGGCATCCACCATGTATTCCCCTTCCTTGATCATGGCCTTGACCTGATCCTTGGTAAACTCCGGGCCGCCCGGCTCGGTGAGATTGCGGAAGCGGATATATTTCAGGGAATGGCAGCCGGAGCACACCTCCTTGAAGATCTGCCAGCCGCGCCTGAGCTGGGCACGGTCATACTTGCCGAAGGGGCCCTCGAAGCTGAAGGCATAATCATCGGCGTTGTGGCGCTCCGCCCCGCTGGCCCAGGCCGGCGCGGCAAAGGCCATCATGGCCAGGCCTGCGGCAGCGAGCATCTTGGTGATCGTTTTCATGATCCTTGCATCCTTTTTCACGTTGTCCCCAGCAGCCATCAGGCCTTGTCCTTGCCCAGCACGGCCTCGGAAATGGAGGCCGGCAGCTCCCTTGGCTTCTCGATGAAGCTCAGGACCGGCAGGATGACCAGGAAATGGATGAAATACCAGGCCGTGGCCAGCCGCGCGACCAGCAGCCAGGAACCTTGCGCCGGCTGTGCGCCGGCAATGCCCAGCGTGATGCAGACGATCACCAGCAGCCAGAAGAACTGGCGGTAGAGCGGGCGGTATTTGGCCGATTTCGCCTTGGCCCTGTCCAGCCAGGGCAGGAAGAACAGGATGATCAGCGAGGAGAACATCACCAGCACGCCGCCCAGCTTGTTCGGAATGGCGCGCAGCATGGCATAGAAGGGCAGGAAATACCATTCAGGCACGATGTGCGCCGGGGTGGACATGGGGTTGGCGTGTTCGAAATTGATGTGATGGCCCAGATACCAGGGCGAATAGAAGACGAAGCCCGCATAGACCAGAAGGAAGACGACGATCGCGAAGAGATCCTTCATGGTGTAGTAGGGATGGAAAGGCAGGGTGTCTTCGGAGCTCTTGACCTCGATGCCCTCGGGGTTGTTGTTGCCGGTGATGTGCAGCGCCCAGACATGCAGGAAAACCAGGGCCGCGAGCACGAAGGGCAGCAGGTAATGCAGCGAGAAGAAGCGCTGCAAGGTGGGATTGCCGACCGTGAAGCCGCCCCACAGCCAGGTGACGATATACTTGCCGACGATGGGAAAGGCGGAGAACAGGTTGGTGATCACCACCGCGCCCCAGTAGCTCATCTGGCCCCAGGGCAGCACATAGCCCATGAAGGCGGTGGCCATCATGGCGATGAAGATGATGACGCCGATCATCCACAGGATTTCGCGCGGCGAGCGGTAGGAGCCGTAATAGAGGCCGCGGAAGATGTGGATATAGACGGCGACGAAGAAGAAGGCGGCGCCATTGGCGTGCATCCAGCGCAGCAGCCAGCCCCAGTTCACGTCACGCATGATGTGCTCCACGGAGTCGAAGGCCATGGAGACATGGGGGGTGTAATGCATGACCAGGACGATGCCGGTCAGAAGCTGGATGACCAGCATGGTGGCGAGGATGCCGCCAAAGGTCCACCAGTAGTTGAGGTTTCTCGGTGTCGGAAAGTCCACCAGCTGGCCGCGGACGAGCGACAGGATGGGCAGACGCTCGTCCAGCCAGCGGGCCACCGGGTTCTTGAATTCGTAGGCAGAATGACCGCTCATGAGTTTGGTTCTCCCCTCAGCCGATCACGATTTGCGTGTCGGAGACATACTTGTAGGGCGGAATGTCGAGGTTGCGTGGCGCGGGGCCCTTGCGGATGCGCCCGGCGCTGTCATAGTGCGAGCCATGGCAGGGGCAGAACCAGCCGTCATAATCCCCCGCCTGGCCAAGCGGCACGCAGCCCAGATGGGTGCAGATGCCGATTTGCACCAGATATTTCTCGTTGACCTTGCCATTGCCGTCCTTGACGCGGTTTTCGTCCGTCGCCTTGGCGTCTTCGGGCAGGTTGAGATTGCGCGCAATCGGATCCTTCAGATCGGCCAGCGGCGTCTTCTTGGCCTCATCGATCTCCTTTTTGGTGCGATGGCGGATGAACACCGGCTTGCCGCGCCACTTGATGGTCACGCTCTGGCCCTCTTCCAGGGGGGCAAGATCGAACTCGGTGGAGGCCAGCGCCAGCACCGAGGCATCCGGGTTCATCTGGTCGATGAAAGGCCAAAGAGCCAGCGCGGTTCCCACCGTGCCGACCGCGCCGGTGGCGATATAGAGGAAATCGCGCCGCGAAACGCCGGCGTTTTCAACTGATGTGGTCATTTTTCCAATTCCCTTGCTTTGGACAGCATCCGGCTCCCTCATTCGACATGCGTCCCCCCGAACGCGAGCGGCCATGTGGCGTGAAGGGAACCGGCATGGCTGGCGGTCTTTTTTGCACTACGGGATTGCAATGTCCAGTCTTGAAGTGTCGCACATTGATCCAGATCAGCAATCACACGCTAATTTTACTGCATGGAAAGGCATTTTGACGCAGGGGCGGTGGCCTGCGCAGTCCGTGAGCCGCGGCGCGGGCTTTCAGTGTCTGGGTTTCTTGCGCCCGGCGCCCTTGCGGCCCAGCCCCAGGGCGGCGCGCACGAAAGGATCGCGCAGCACGGCCATCCTTTCGCGCCGGTCGAAGATGTCATGGCGCTTGCCGCAGGCATCCATGACCTTGCGGTAGGTGGCCTCGGCGCGCTGCTTCAGCGCCGCGCAGCTGGGGGCCGTGAGTTTCAGCATGGCGCGGCGGGCCTTGCGCGCGCAGGCCAGCCAGATGCCGCAATGGTGCTGTTCATGACGCCTCAGGCGGCTGGCGAAGGCGGCCCAGCGGCGGCGCGCCGGAGCGGACATCTGGCGAAGGCGCAGCGGGCGCGGCAGGGAGATGGCAAAGCGCAGCCCGATGCTGACCTTGCGCATGCGGCAGCGCCCCGCGGGCCCGGCCATGCTCATGGTGATGGCGGCGCGCATGCGGGTGCGGGCAAAGGCATGGCGGCCGCCGACCAGAGGCCCGGCGCGGCGCATCTCGGCCAGCAATCCGGCCTCGCTGCCGGCCCGCAGGGGAAAATGGACATAGGATGTGCGCACCGTCACCGGCGCGGCCCTGGCTGCCGGGCCGGTGGCCAATGGTGCGGCCAGGCCCAGCAGCATGCACGAAAACCCAACTATGGCGCGAAATCGCATGGGCATCTCCACCAACTGTCTCAAAGACCATCCTCACCCGCTGCCAACCACCCGCGGTGTCCCATGACCTAGGGTCAGGACTCATAAAT
>JALSNA010000158.1 GCA_026987255.1 Hyphomicrobiales bacterium
GCCGACAACTTGAGTTCCTGCAAAATGGCCGACAAGCGCGTACGCTCTACCAGTTCAATAAGCGATTGATTACCAGATTTTTCTGTCAAGGTCTTAAAAAGCTGAGTCGCCATACTATCTGCAATAAACCGGCCTAGCATGTTTACATGGCCGGAATAGTCCAGAATATCTGCTACTGCAACTTTTTTCACGCCGCTCCTGACAAGATCTTTAGAGAGATTAGCTGCCGCAGTTTGCAATTCCCCTTCAAAACTCTGCCCCACAGCTTGAGCATGTCCCAAAGACAGAATCAGCCATGCAAGGCAGAAAAGAGATAAAAACCTCTGACAAAAGGCGTATTTTTTCATCGCACCAGCCGCTCCATGATTCGCTGCGCCATTTGCGCTGCAGCCTTGTCCACTGCCTGCTCTTCAGAAACCCCGAATCCGTTGCCCGTCAATTCTACCTTACTGTTTGCTTGTCGTGAAATCAACCTTCCGTCAAAAAAGATGGTACATGTCCTTCCTCCTGCCAGCACAGCATTTGCCGTTTTGCATTTAGTCTCCAGCGTGCCGAGAAGCACCCTGTGGAGGACCTGAAACACGCCAGTTTCCATAGCTGGCGCAAGATTACCATTCAGAACCTTTGCAAAATATCCTTTCTTAATGAAGGCCGATTTCCAAACATTCGATGTGACAGAACTCAAGACTGCCAGTGACGCACGCACCATTTTTGTAGCGAGAATGGTGGAGTGATCATTATCCTTACTTACAATGTGCACTCCACTATGCGGTTTTTTTGTGGGCGCAAGAACACTAATGGCCAACAGTTCGCGCATCTTTGCAAGCCTGCTTTTTTTAGCTTTCAACTTTTCTTCGCGCTTTTTACGTTCCAGCTCAGCGGCTTTTTGCTCTGCCCGTCGTTTTCTTTCTGCCTCAGCTTGGCGGGCTTTCTCAGCTTCCTGACGCTTTTTCAATGCCAGCCAATCTTGAAAGGCCCTAACTTCTTGCCTTGTCATAGGAGCCGCTCGAGTGCCCGTCACTGGGTCATGCACAGGGGCATTAAAAAGCGCATACTCACCACCTTTGCGATGAGTATACCAGACAATGGGATCGCCCGTTTGCACATCAAAGAATGATTTTGGGCTTTTCAATTCCTTTACCCCGCCATTATTCATAACATGCTTAATAATTCTCAAGTCTCTCAGAGCACCCCTTGTAACAGGTAAGCACTTTTTTCCAGTTTTTTGATCTACTTCATATTCAGAAATATGTTTAATTCTATGAAAAATTATAGATTTTTTTGTTAATACATAACACTTTAAAGGATTTCCATTTCTATCAAACCAGAAAGCATCACTTCCAATCCATAGAATAATATAATAAATAACCAAGGACAAAACCAATAATGCCCTAGCTAATACTCTAATCTTATTATTAAATATATTAAATGACTGAACAAATAGCCACAATAAAGGCATCGTTACAGCCGCTAGTATTGCCTTTGTCAAATAAGGATTTAAGCCAAATACAATATCAATATCACCTATAAAACTATTAGCTATATTCTTTACTGACAATATATTTAATACTGTTAAAAGCGGATAAATTATAAGTATAATTAATATTATTGCAAAGATATAAATGATAACTTTTCTTGCCATTTTTTATATAATCCCTTTTGCACCTATTGAGAGCATAGTTTGCGAGTTATGACCCCCCCGCTTTGTTCCATTTATTCCAAATCCAAGCTGCAATCAGGCTGGCAGTAATGCTGATAGCCAATGCGATCAGCAGACGTTTAACTAGAAACCAAGTCATCTATCATATTCCAGCGGCTTCCAATTTTTCCTAAATCCCCATTCACTTGCTCTCTTTCGAAATCCATGAGCGGTGCTTGAGGGAAAATAACCGGTAGTTCCTCAGGTTTCAACCGATTTGTCTGATTTGGCTATCTTGATACGGGTTTCTCCCTTTTGACCATCGCACAAGCCTCAGGTTGGTTCATGAAATGGATGGTGTTGTGCATGGGGGTCGGCGGTCATTATTCCTGCCGGGGCATCTGCCCGGGTTTGCACGCCTTCCTGCTCGGGCTGAAAGGCCGCATGGATGCCCGGGTCAAGCCCGGGCAAGACGGGCTGGACGGGGCGGACGGCTGGCCCGCGAGAGGGGGCAAACCCCTTCCGGCGTGGTGTGGGGATGGAAAAGGCCCGCCGGGGTGGCGGGCCTTTTGTTGGGTCAGGGGGTTTCTTCGGCGGGTGGCTCCGACTGATCCGGGGTGTCCGGCTGCGGGGGCGCGATGGCCTGGGCTTCGGCCTTTGCCCTTGCCTCGGCCTCGGCTTGCGCCTTTGCTTCGGCTTCGGCCTTTTTGGCCAGTTTTTCGGCCTCCTTGCGCTTTTCCTCCAGGATCAGGGCGTCGCGCTTTTCGGCGATCTGCTTGTAGCGGCGCAGCATGCCGCCGGTGCCGGCCGGGATCAGGCGGCCGACGATGACGTTCTCCTTCAGGCCCTCCAGGCGGTCCACCTTGGACTGCACGGCGGCCTCGGTGAGCACCCGCGTGGTCTCCTGGAAGGAGGCGGCGGAGATGAAGGAGCGCGTCTGCAGGGAGGCCTTGGTGATGCCGAGCAGCACCGGGTTGGCCTGGGCCGGGGTCTTGCCCTCCCTGATCAGCCTTTCGTTGATCTCCTCGAGCTCCCACTTGTTGACCTGCTCCTCGGGCAGGAAGGAGGTGTCGCCGGGATCGGTGATCTCCACCTTCTGGAGCATCTGGCGGACGATGACCTCGATGTGCTTGTCGTTGATGGTCACGCCCTGGAGGCGGTAGACGTCCTGGATCTCGTTGATGAGATAGACGGCCAGCTCCTCCACGCCCTTGATGGCCAGGATGTCGTGGGGGGCGGGGTGGCCATCGAGGAGGTATTCGCCCTTCTCGATGATGTCGCCCTCCTGCACCTGCAGGAAGCGGCCCTTGGGGATGAGATACTCCACCGGCTCCTGACCGGCATCCTCCGGGACGATGCGGATGCGGCGCTTGTTCTTGTAGTCGCGCCCGAATTCGACGCGGCCGGTGATCTCGGCGATGACGGCATGATCCTTGGGCCTGCGGGCCTCGAAGAGCTCGGCCACGCGCGGCAGGCCGCCGGTGATGTCGCGGGTCTTGGCGCTCTCCAGCGGGATGCGCGCCAGGGTATCGCCGGGCTGCACCCTGGCGCCGGGCTCGACGGACAAGATGGCGTCCACCGACAGAAGGTAGCGGGCCTCGCCGCCGCGGGCCAGCTTCTTGACCTCGCCCTTCTCGTCCTTGATGACGATGGCCGGCTTCAGGCCGCTGCCGCGCGGCGAGGAGCGCCAGTCGATGACCACGCGCTTGGTGATGCCGGTGGCCTCGTCGGTCACCTCGTGCACCGACATGCCCTCGACGATGTCCTCGAAATCGACAATGCCGTCCACTTCGGTGAGCACCGGGCGGGTGTGGGGATCCCACTCGGCCAGCCTGGCGCCGCGCTTGATGGAATCGCCGGTCTCCACCAGCAGCTTGCCGCCGAGGGGCAGCTTGTGGGTGGCCAGCTCGTTGCCGTGCTCATCGAGAATCACCAGCTGGGTGTTGCGGCCCATGATGATGACATCGCCGTTGGAGTTGCGGCCCAGGTTGGGATTGACGATCTTCACCGTGCCGTCATAGTTGGCCTCGATGAAGCTCTCGGAGACCACCTGGGCGGCGCCGCCGATGTGGAAGGTGCGCATGGTCAGCTGGGTGCCCGGCTCGCCGATGGACTGGGCGGCGATGACGCCGACGGCCTCGCCCAGGTTGACCGGCGTGCCGCGGGCCAGATCGCGGCCGTAGCACTTGGCGCAGACGCCGTAATGGGTCTCGCAGGTGAGCACCGAGCGGATGCGGATCTCCTGGATCTTGGCATCGTTGAGCCGGGCGGCCTTGTCCTCGGTGATCTCCTCGTTCTTCCTGACGATGATCTCGCCGGTGGCCGGATCGGTCACGTCCTCGGCGGCGGTGCGGCCGAGCACGCGCTCGCCCAGGGAGACGCTGACCTCGCCGTTTTCGATCACCGCCTGGGTGGTGATGGATTTATCGGTGCCGCAATCCTCCTCCAGGATGATGGAATCCTGGGCCACGTCCACCAGGCGGCGGGTCAGGTAGCCGGAGTTGGCGGTCTTCAAGGCGGTGTCGGCCAGGCCCTTGCGGGCGCCGTGGGTGGAGTTGAAGTACTCCAGAACGCTCAGGCCCTCCTTGAAGTTGGAGATGATGGGGGTTTCGATGATCTCGCCCGACGGCTTGGCCATGAGGCCGCGCATGCCGGCCAGCTGCTTCATCTGGGCGGGGGAGCCGCGGGCCCCGGAATGGGCCATCATGTAGATGGAGTTGGGCTCCTTCTCGCGGCCGGTCTCCTCGTCATACTGGACGGCGGAAATGTGGGCCATCATCTCGTCGGCGACCTTTTCGGAGCACTTGGACCAGGCGTCGATGACCTTGTTGTATTTCTCGCCCTGGGTGATCAGGCCGTCGATATACTGCTGCTCGAACTCGCTGACCAGCTTGCGGGTCTCGGCCACCAGCTTCTCCTTGGCGGCGGGCACGATCATGTCGTCCTTGCCGAAGGAAATGCCGGCCTTGCAGGCCTCCTTGTAGCCCAAGTCCATGATGCGGTCGCAGAAGATGACCGTCTCCTTCTGACCGCAGTGACGGTAGATCTCGTCGATCATTTTCGAGATCTCCTTCTTGGTCAGCAGCTTGTTGCACAGATCCAGGGAGATGCCCGGCACCTTGGGGATGAGCTGGCCGATCATCATGCGCCCGGCGGTGGTCTCGAAAATCTTCGAGACCCGGTTGCCGTCGTCGTCCAGATAGGAGAAACGCGCCTTGATGCGCGCGTGCAGGGAGAGCACGCCGGAGTTCAGGGCATGCTCGATCTCGGCCATGGAGGCGAAGACCATGCCCTCGCCGCGCTCGTTCTTGCGCATCTGCGAGAGGTAATAGAGGCCCAGGATGATGTCCTGGGAGGGCACGATGATGGGCACGCCGGAGGCCGGATGCAGGATGTTGTTGGTGGACATCATGAGCACGCGGGTCTCGAGCTGCGCCTCCAGCGACAGCGGCACGTGCACGGCCATCTGATCGCCGTCGAAGTCGGCGTTGAAGGCGGCGCAGACCAGCGGATGCAGCTGGATGGCCTTGCCCTCGATGAGCACCGGCTCGAAGGCCTGGATGCCCAGCCGGTGCAAGGTGGGGGCGCGGTTGAGCATGACCGGATGCTCGCGGATGACGTTGTCCAGGATGTCCCAGACCTCCGGCTTTTCCTTTTCCACCAGCTTCTTGGCCTGCTTGACGGTGGAGGACAGGCCCTTCTTGTCAAGCTGGGCATAGATGAAGGGCTTGAAGAGCTCCAGGGCCATCTTCTTGGGCAGGCCGCACTGGTGCAGCTTGAGCTCCGGGCCGACGGTGATGACCGAGCGGCCGGAATAGTCCACGCGCTTGCCCAGCAGGTTCTGGCGGAAGCGCCCCTGCTTGCCCTTGAGCATGTCGGAGAGCGACTTCAGGGGGCGCTTGTTGGCGCCGGTGATGGTGCGGCCGCGGCGGCCATTGTCGAAGAGGGCATCGACGGACTCTTGCAGCATGCGCTTTTCATTGCGGATGATGATGTCCGGCGCGCGCAGCTCGATGAGGCGCTTGAGACGGTTGTTGCGATTGATGACGCGGCGATACAGATCGTTCAGATCGGAGGTGGCGAAGCGGCCGCCATCGAGCGGCACCAGGGGGCGCAGCTCCGGCGGGATGACCGGAATGACCGTCATGATCATCCATTCGGGGCGGTTGCCGGATTGCAAGAAGGCCTCGACCACCTTCAGGCGCTTGGCCAGCTTCTTGGGCTTCAGCGCCGACTTGCACTCGGCGATCTCCACCTTCAGATCGGCGCTGAGCTTCTCAAGATCGATGGCGGCCAGCAGCTCGCGGATGGCCTCCGCGCCGATGCCCATGATCAGGCCATCGGCGCCATACTGTTCCTGGGCGTCGAGATATTCCTCCTCGGAGAGAAGCTCCAGGGGCTTGTAGGGGGACATGCCCGGCTCGATGACGATATAGCTCTCGAAATAGAGCACCCGCTCGATGTCCTTCAGGGTCATGTCGAGCAGCAGGCCGATGCGCGAGGGCAGCGACTTGAGGAACCAGATGTGGGCCACCGGCGCGGCCAGGTCGATATGGCCCATGCGCTCGCGGCGCACCTTGGAGAGGGTCACCTCGACGCCGCACTTTTCGCAGATGACGCCCTTGAACTTCATGCGCTTGTATTTGCCGCACAGGCACTCGTAATCCTTCACGGGGCCGAAGATGCGGGCGCAGAACAGGCCGTCGCGCTCCGGCTTGAAGGTGCGGTAGTTGATGGTCTCCGGCTTCTTGATCTCGCCGTAGGACCAGGACAGGATTTTTTCGGGCGAGGCGATGCCAATCCGGATCATGTCGAAAGACTGCGGCTGGCCGCCCGGATTGAAAATGTTCGCAACCTCTTGGTTCATCTTGGATGTCTCCTCGCGGACATGAGCCTTGCCGGCCCATCTGAAAATCGTCTCTTGCGGGTGCGGCGGCCCCCTGCCCTGGTGGCAAGAGGCCGCCGGCACGGATATTCGCTATTGCGCGGCCTCGGCCTCTGCGCTGTCCGACACCAGCTCCACGTCCAGGCCGAGGGAGCGCATTTCCTTGACCAGGACGTTGAAGCTTTCCGGAATGCCGGCCTCGAAGGCATCGTCGCCGCGCACGATGGATTCGTAGACCTTGGCGCGGCCGGCCACGTCGTCGGACTTCACCGTGAGCATCTCCTGCAGGGTATAGGCGGCGCCATAGGCCTCCAGGGCCCAGACCTCCATCTCGCCGAAACGCTGGCCGCCGAACTGCGCCTTGCCGCCCAGCGGCTGCTGGGTGACCAGAGAGTAAGGGCCAATGGAGCGGGCATGGATCTTGTCATCCACCAGATGGTGCAGCTTGAGCATGTAGATGCGCCCAACGGTGACCTCGCGGTCGAAGGGCTCGCCGGTGCGGCCATCATAGAGCTTCACCTGGCCGGAGGTCTTGTGCCCGGCCAGCTTCAGCATGCGGTTGATGTCCTCTTCCTTGGCGCCATCGAAGACCGGGGTGGCCATGGGCACACCCTTGCGCAGCAGCTGCGCCATGGAGACGAGCTCCTCGTCGGAGGCCTTTTCGATCTGCTCGATCTCCTCGGGCTTGTCGTAGATCTTCAACAGGTGCTGGCGCAGGTCCTTGAGGGCATCGGCGCGGTGCTCGGCGTTCCAGCGGTCGAGCATCTCGCCGATCTGGCGGCCCAGGCCATCGGAGGCCCAGCCCAGATGAGTCTCCAGGATCTGGCCGACGTTCATGCGCGAGGGCACGCCCAGGGGGTTGAGCACGATGTCCACCGGCGTGCCATCCTCCAGGAAGGGCATGTCCTCGTCGGGCAGGATGCGCGAGACCACGCCCTTGTTGCCATGGCGGCCGGCCATCTTGTCGCCGGGCTGGATCTTGCGCTTGATGGCGACGAAGACCTTGACCATCTTCATCACGCCGGGGGGCAGCTCGTCGCCCCTTTGCACCTTCTCCACCTTGTCCAGGAAACGCTCCTCGAAGCGCTTCTTGGTGTCGTCATACTGGGCGCGCATGGCCTCCATCTCGGAGAGCGCCTTTTCATCCGCAAGGGCGATGTTCCACCACTGCGACTGGGGGATCGCGTCGAGAGCCTCGGAGGTGATCTTGCCCTTCAGCTTGTAGCCCTTCGGGCCTCCGGCGGCTTCCTTGCCGATGAGGAAATCGCGCAACCGGCCATAGGTGTTGCGGTTGAGGATCGACAATTCGTCATCGCGGTCCTTGGCCAGGCGTTCGATCTCCTCGCGCTCGATGGCCAGGGCGCGCTCGTCCTTCTCGATGCCATGACGGTTGAAGACGCGCACCTCGACGACGCGCCCGGCCACCCCCGGCGGCAGGCGCAGGGAGGTATCGCGCACATCGGCGGCCTTCTCGCCGAAGATGGCGCGCAGCAGCTTCTCCTCCGGGGTCATGGGGCTTTCGCCCTTGGGCGTGATCTTGCCCACCAGGATGTCGCCCGGCTTGACCTCGGCGCCGATATAGACGATGCCGGCCTCGTCGAGGTTGTTCAGGGCCTCCTCGCCGACATTGGGGATGTCGCGGGTGATCTCCTCCGGCCCCAGCTTGGTGTCGCGGGCCATGACGTCGAACTCCTCGATATGGATGGAGGTATAGACGTCATCGCGCACGATGCGCTCCGAGAGCAGGATGGAGTCCTCGAAGTTGTAGCCGTTCCAGGGCATGAAGGCGACGAGCACGTTCTGCCCCAGGGCCAGCTCGCCCAGCTCGGTGGACTGGCCATCGGCGATGATCTCGCCGGCCTCGATGCGCTCGCCCTTGACCACCAGGGGCTTCTGGTTGATGCAGGTGTCCTGGTTGGAGCGCTGGAACTTCTGCAGGTTGTAGATGTCGACGCCGGGCTTGGTGGGGTCGGTCTCCTCGGTGGCGCGGATGACGATGCGGCGGGCGTCCACCTGATCGACGATGCCGGGGCGCCGGGCGGTGATGGCGGCACCGGAATCGCGGGCCACGCGGGCCTCCATGCCGGTGCCCACCAGGGGCGCGGAGGAGCGCAGCAGGGGCACGGCCTGGCGCTGCATGTTGGAGCCCATGAGGGCGCGGTTGGCGTCGTCGTTCTCCAGGAAGGGAATGATGGAGGCGGCAACCGAGATGATCTGCTTGGGCGAAACGTCGCAAAAATCCACCTTCTCGCGCGGCACCATGAAGACATCGCCCTTGTGGCGCACCAGGATCATGTCGTTCCTGATGCGGCCTTCCTCGTCGAGCTCGATGTTGGCCTGGGCGATGTAATGGCGGCTCTCCTCGATGGCGGAGAGATAATGCACCTCATCGGTGACCTTGCCGTCCACCACCTTGCGGTAGGGGCTTTCGATGAAGCCATACTTGTTGACGCGCGCAAAGGTGGCCAGGGAGTTGATGAGGCCGATGTTGGGGCCTTCCGGCGTCTCGATGGGGCAGATGCGGCCATAGTGGGTGGGGTGCACGTCGCGCACCTCGAAACCGGCGCGCTCGCGGGTCAGGCCGCCCGGGCCGAGGGCCGAGAGACGGCGCTTGTGGGTGATCTCGGAGAGCGGGTTGGTCTGATCCATGAACTGCGACAGCTGCGAGGAGCCGAAGAACTCGCGCACCGCCGCGGCGGCCGGCTTGGCGTTGATCAGGTCATGGGGCATGACGGTGTCGATGTCCACCGAGCTCATGCGCTCCTTGATGGCGCGCTCCATGCGCACCAGGCCGATGCGGTACTGGTTCTCCATGAGCTCGCCGACGGAACGCACGCGGCGGTTGGAGAGATTGTCGATGTCATCGATCTCGCCATGGCCGTCGCGCAGCTCGTGCAGGGTCTTGACCACCGCCAGGATGTCCTCCTTGCGCAAGGTGCGCTGGGTGTCGGGGGCATCCAGACCGAGGCGCATGTTCATCTTCACCCGGCCGACGGCGGAGAGGTCATAGCGCTCCGGATCGAAGAACAGGCCATGGAAGAGGGCCTCGGCGGCCTCGCGGGTGGGCGGCTCGCCGGGACGCAGGACGCGGTAGATCTCGAGCAGGGCCTGGTCGTGGTTCTCCGCCTTGTCCACCTTCAGGGTGTTGCGGATGTAGGCGCCGGTCTCCACGTGGTCGATGTCGAGCACGCGGATGGTCTCGTAGCCGGCCTCGCGCAGGGCCTCAAGCTGCTCGACGGTGAGCTCGTCGCCGGCCTCGCCGTAGATCTCGCCGGTCCTGGGGTTGACCAGCTCATCGGCCAGGAAGGCGCCGGCCAGATCCTCGTCGCTGACCAGCAGCTCCTTGAGCCCTTCGGAGGCCAGCTTGTTGGCCTTGCGCGGCGTGATCTTCTGGCCGGCCTTGATGACCACCTCGCCGGATTCGGCGTCGATGAGATCGTGCACCGGTTTCCTGCCCTTGAAGCGGGCCGGGTCGAAGGGGGTTTTCCAGCCCTTCTTCCTGTCGTCCCAGGTGTAGGTGACGGTGTCGTAGAAGTGATGCAGGATCTCCTCGGTGTCCATGCCCAGGGCATAGAGCAAGGTGGTGACGGGCAGCTTGCGGCGGCGGTCGATGCGCACATGGATGATGTCCTTGGCGTCGAACTCGAAATCCAGCCAGGAGCCGCGATAGGGAATGATGCGGGCGGCAAAAAGCAGCTTGCCGGAGGCATGGGTCTTGCCGCGGTCATGATCGAAGAAGACACCGGGCGAGCGGTGCATCTGCGAGACGATGACACGCTCGGTGCCGTTGATGACGAAAGTGCCGTTTTTGGTCATGAGCGGAATGTCGCCCATGTAGACATCCTGCTCCTTGATGTCCTTGACCGACCTGGCCTCGGTATCGGGATCGATCTCGAAGACGATGAGGCGCAAGGTGACTTTCAGCGGCGCGGCGTAGGTCATGCCGCGCTGCTGGCATTCTTCCACGTCATACTTGGGCGGCTCGAACTCGTAGGTGACGAATTCCAGCATGGCCTGGCCGGTGAAATCGGAAATCGGGAACACCGACTTGAACACCGCCTGGATGCCGCGATCCTCGCGGCCGCCCTTGGGATTTACGATCTGCAGGAACTGATCGTAGGATTCCTTTTGCACCTCGATCAGGTTCGGCATTTCGGCCACTTCCTTGATGTGTCCGAAATTCTTGCGAATGCGCTTGCGTCCTTGTACCGGCTGCGACATTTCCTATCCCTGTATCAAAAAAGTTGACCAAACCACGGGGCCGCCAAAACGGCCACAACGGCTTGCCGCATGCCCCCTTTCCGGTGATGAGGGGAAATGCGGGAAGCCGTCCTTGTCTTTCACTCGTGCCCATGCGGCGCTCCGCCTGGCGCGCCCCGCATGAAGGCGCGCCAGGCAAAGGCCAAAAGCACTACTTGAGCTCGACGGTGGCGCCGGCGTCCTCGAGCTTCTTCTTGATCTCCTCGGCCTCTTCCTTGGAGACGCCTTCCTTGACCGGCTTGCCGCCGGCCTCGACCAGCTCCTTGGCCTCTTTCAGGCCCAGGCCGGTGATGGCGCGCACCTCCTTGATGACGTTGATCTTCTTGTCGCCATAGGAGGCCAGGATGACGTCGAACTCGGTCTTTTCCTCGGCGGCCTCGCCACCACCG
Organism: Hyphomicrobiales bacterium; assembly: GCA_026987255.1. Lineage (GTDB taxonomy): Bacteria > Pseudomonadota > Alphaproteobacteria > Rhizobiales > Aestuariivirgaceae > Thermopetrobacter. The sequence continues at coordinate 11,174 of JALSNA010000158.1, forward strand.
GCGCCACCGGCCACGGCGGCCACGGCCACCGGAGCGGCGGCGGAGACGCCCCACTTGTCTTCCAGCATCTTGGACAGCTCGGCGGCCTCCAGGACGGTGAGGGAGGACAGCTCTTCTACAATCTTTTCCAGATCAGCCATTTTTCAGTTTCCTTGACTTTCGGTTTGAACCATTTGGCAGCTCCCGGAGGCTCCGGAAGCCGGTGTTGCGTTGTCTGCCTGATGGGCTCAGGCGGCCTGCTCCTTCTCGGCGCGGGCGTTGAGCACCCGGGCGATCTGTCCGCCGGGGGCCTGCAGGACGCTGGCGATCTTCTGCGCCGGGCTCTGGATGAGACCGATGAGCTGGGCTCTCAGTTCATCCAGCGACGGCAGCTCGGCCAGGGCCTTGACGCCGTTTGCATCGAGAATGGACTCGTCCAGGGATCCGCCAACGATTTCGAGCTTGTCGTTCGTCTTGGCGAATTCGGCGACGATCTTGGGCGCAACCACCGGATCGGCGGAATACATCATGACCGTCGGGCCCTTGAAGCAATCTCCAAGAGCCTCCCTGGGCGTGCCTTGCAGAGCGAGCCTGGCAAGACGGTTCTTGGCCACCTTGACCTGCCCGCCCGCCTCTTTCATGCGGGTGCGCAGGCCGGTGATCTCGGCCACCGTCAGCCCGTGGTTGAGGGTGACGACAACTGAACTGGCGTCCGAGAACACCTCCTTCAGCATGGCCACCATTTCCTTTTTCTTGGCTCTATCCACTTGCTCTCTCCTGTGTGACCGCGCCCCGCCTGAACGGGCCGCGATCCCGGTTGGACAAGCCGCATGCGCTGTTCGCGATCCCTTGCGCAAGCCCTTACCGGACAGGCGCAAAGGCATTCATGCGGCGCTCCTTGGCCTGTCCTCCCGCCCCGGCAAGCCGGAAAGCAGGATGTCGCTGGTTCAAACCGGTCATTCGCGCCAGGGGCGTAAATTCGCGGTTCGTCCCCATCTCATGCGGGCTCGCCCACCCAGGGCGTTTTGAGCGCTCGCGGGAGCGGATGCTCCTGTTTGCGCGCCTGCAATCTCGGACAGGTCTTGACGGGAACCCCGCCTGGGCGGACTTCCCGAAGGGCGTCACGGGTGGCCGGCGGCCTCCCATGGCGCCAAACTCACGCTCACTCGCCGGTGATGGAGGCCAGATCCACCTGAACGCCGGGGCCCATTGTGGAGGCCAGGGAGACCTTCTTCACATAGGTGCCCTTGGCGCCTTCCGGCTTGGCCTTGATGACCGCATCGACCAGGGCCTTGACGTTTTCGGCGATCTTGTCCTCGCTGAAGCTGGCCTTGGCCACACCGGCATGGACGATGCCGGCCTTCTCGACGCGGAACTCCACGGAACCGGCCTTGGCGGCCTTGACGGCCTCGGCCACGTTGGGCGTCACGGTGCCCACCTTGGGGTTGGGCATGAGGCCGCGCGGCCCCAGGATCTTGCCCAGACGGCCCACCAGGGGCATCATGTCCGGCGAGGCGATGGCGCGGTCGAAATTGATCTCGCCCTTCTGGATCTGCTCCACCAGATCCTCGGCGCCGACGATGTCGGCCCCGGCCTCCCTGGCCTGGTCGGCCTTGTCGCCCTTGGCGAAGACGGCCACCTTGACCTGCTTGCCGGTGCCGGCGGGCATCTGCACGACGCCGCGCACCATCTGGTCGGCATGGCGCGGATCGACGCCCAGGTTCATGGCCACCTCGATGGTCTCGTCGAACCTGGCGGTGGCGCGCTCCTTGACGAGCCTGATGGCCTCATCCAGCGGATAGGCCTTGCCGCGCTCGATGCCCTCGCGGATCTTCTTCAGCCGTTTTGCAATTTTTGCCATGATGCCTACTCCACCACCTCAAGGCCCATGGAGCGGGCCGATCCCTCGATGATCTTCATGGCGGCGTCCATGTCGCTCGCGTTCAGATCCTTCATTTTCGCCTCGGCGATCTCGCGCACCTGGGCCCTGGTCACCTTGCCCACGAAATCACGGCCGGGCTCCTGGGAGCCCTTGTTCACACCGGCCGCCTTCTTGAGGAAATAGGACGCCGGGGGCGTCTTCATCTCGAAGGTGAAGGACTTGTCCTGATAGATGGTGATGACGGTGGGCACCGGCGCGCCGGGCTCCATGCCCTGGGTGGCGGCATTGAAGGCCTTGCAGAACTCCATGATGTTCAGGCCGCGCTGACCAAGGGCCGGGCCGATGGGCGGCGACGGATTGGCCTGTCCGGCGGGCACTTGCAGCTTGAGGTACCCTTCTATTTTCTTTGCCATTTTCTTTCAGCCTCTTTGCATTTCACAAGGCCCGCGCAGGCGGGCCCTCTTGAGGTTCGTGGTGCGGCCGGACAAGATCAGTCATGGCGGACTGGCATTGCGGCCTCCCACGGGGCACGGGCGGATGAACCATCCGGATCGCTCAGGACTTGCGCTCCACCTGCCCGTATTCCAGCTCGACCGGGGTTTCCCGGCCGAAAATCGACACCGCCACCTTCAGGCGGCCGCGTTCGTCATCGGCTTCCTCGACGATGCCCTCGAAGGAGGCGAAGGGCCCATCGATGACCTTGACGGCCTCGCCAACCTCGTAGCTGACCGTGGTGCGCGGCTTCTCCACGCCCTCCTTGACCAGCCCGAGGATGCGGTTGGCCTCCTCCTCGGAGATGGGCAGCGGCTTGTTGCCATGATCGGCGCCAAGGAAGCCGGTCACCTTGGGCGTGTTCTTGATGAGATGGAAGGCCTGGTCGGTAAGCTCCATTTTCACCAGGACATAGCCGGGGAAAAAGCGGCGCTTGCTCGTCACCTTGCGGCCACGGCGCACCTCGACCACCTCCTCGGTGGGCACCAGCACCTCCTCGAAGAGATCCTCGAGCCCCTGGGCCTCGGCCTGATGCCTGATCTCCTCGGCCACCTTGCCCTCGAAATTCGAGTAGGCGTGCACAATATACCAGCGCTTTGTCATGTATGAACTCTTTCAAGCCTCGGACGGCGGCCTACTTGCCATAGATCAGCAAATTGACGCCCCAGTGCAAGATGGCGTCAACAAAGAAGAAATAGATGGCCGTCAGGGCCACCATGATCATGACCATGACCGTGGTGATAATGGTCTCGTTGCGGCTTGGCCAGCTCACCTTGGCGGTCTCCTGACGCACCTCGCGGATGAACTGGAACGGATTGAAGGATTTTGCTGCCACGTCACTTCTCCTGCCGCCGCCAAGCTCCGCGCGGCGATGAATTTCCAGGCTGCACAGGCAAAAACGGGCATGTCCGAATCCGGACACGCCAGCCTGAACTCACCAGCCAGCGGCGCAACCTAGCCGAAACACCATCTGAAAGGCAAGAGCCAAATTGTCAATACCTGCCCCGTCCTTTTTTGCCGCATCGGGAAGGAATGGCAGGGGCGGGAGGGATCGAACCCCCGACCTGCGGTTTTGGAGACCGCCGCTCTACCAACTGAGCTACACCCCTAGCCTTCCCTGTTCCCGCCCCCATGGCGCCAAGGCCAACGCGGGCGGGAAATTCCTTTCTCCCTTACTCGATGATCTCGCTGACCACGCCGGCGCCGACGGTGCGGCCGCCTTCGCGGATGGCGAAGCGCAGGCGGTCTTCCATGGCGATGGGCGCAATGAGCTTGACCTCGAAGGTCACGTTGTCGCCC
>JALSNA010000159.1 GCA_026987255.1 Hyphomicrobiales bacterium
CATCGTCGATGAGGTGGCCGAGCATCTCGATCCGGAATGCATCAACCCGGGCGATCTCGTCATCGGTTCGCTGCCAGTTCACCTCGTTGCAGAAATCTGCCGCCGCGGCGGGCGCTACAAGCACCTGAGCATGGACATCCCGCCCGGCCATCGCGGCCAGGAACTCTCGGCAGATGACATGGAACGCTTCGGCGCCAGGCTGGAGGAGTTCCGCGTAGAAACCATCAGGACATCCGCAGGGGAGGCCGAGGCATGAGCAGCCTGTGGCAATTCCTCGTCTGGCTGGCCGAGACGCTCGACCCCATCAATTCGCTCATCGGCCTGGCCACCACGCTCATTGCCGGATTCACTGCCGTCATGGTGTGGCGGGAGGGCCGCCGCGCCCGCCACTGGTGGCAGGAGATTCGCAGCCGTCCGGGCAGGCGCCCCGCCATTCTCATTCTCGATCTGCTGCCGGAGCGCAACGTGCGCGCACAGGTGGAAAACTTCCGGCAGCAGCACGAGGTCTTGCGCAAGGTGCCCGATGATCGCATCATCACCATCGGGCGGGATGCCAAGCTCATGCCAGAGCACATGCCACAGCTGCAGAAGGAAATCCGCCGCAAGGTGGGCCAGCTCTCCGATGCCGGTGTGGACAGGGTGCATGTCTTTCTGGCAGCCCCGCAACCGGCCGCCGCCATTGCCGGTGGCGTGCTGGCCAATGTCCCCGCGACCTTGTATCATTTCGATGCCGAATTGGGCACCTATGTGAATTACGGCCCCTTGCGCCTGCTGGCGTAAACCGCCGCTGGTGCGCGCAGGGTTTTTGCTGTTTGACATCGTGAATAGACCCCCTTGGGAGCCAGTCATCAGTCAGGCCGCGCCTTGCGGCAGCACGCCGTGAGCCCGGCCTGGCTTGCGCCGGCCTGACCGGTGATTGCGGGCCATCGGGCATCTCCACCAACTGTCTTGAAGACCATCCTCGCCCCCTGTCAGCCACCCGTGGTGTCCCATGACCTGGGGTTGGCAGGGGGATGGAGGCGCAAGCGTTTTTCAGAGATCCTCCATCGCCGGATGGACAAAAGCTTTTCCCGCTTGTTTCGCATGGCTCCTTTCCCGCATCCTGCCCGCATGAAACGCCGATTGTATCTCGTGGCCTATGACATCAGCTCACCCACGGGCCTGCAGGCGGCCCTGAATTGCGTACGCAACTGGGCCACCGGCGGCCAGCTTTCCGTCCATGAATGCTGGCTCACCGCTGGCGAGCTGAACGAGCTGCGCCGCCGCATGGCCGATATCCTGCACCCTGACGAGGACAGCCTGCTGATCATCCGGATGGATCCGCGTCAGAAACCGCAGGTGATGGGGCTGGCCATGCCACCGGAGGATCCGGACTGGTTCTATGCCGGCTGAGTTGCGGATCGTGCTGGCGAATGATGGTGGATGGCAAAATCGGAGAGACGGGACATGACCACCCTGTGGCTTGATCATCGCGACCTGGAGCTGCGGCATGAGGGGGGCAGCATCGTCCCCTTTGTATCCGGTCAGCGCCAGCGCCCCGTGCCACTGCGGTTGCTGGAGCGCGTGGTCGTCGTCGGCAACTGCCAGTTCACGGCCTCACTGCTGGGGCTGTTGGCCGAGCACGGCGTGGCCGTGGCCATCGTCTCCCCGCGCCTGAGTGCGCGCCGCGCCTGGCTTCTGGGACCGGCGCACAATGATGTCACCTTGCGGCTTGCCCAGCTTCGGGCGATGGATGATGCCACCTTTCGTCAGCAGCAGGCGCATGCCCTGGTGCTGGCCAAGGTGCGCCATCAGCAGGAGCTGGTGGAAGAGATGCGCGCCGCTCGTCCCGATGCCGGTCTGCCGCTGAAGAAAGCGCATGACATCATCACTGGCATCCGCACCACGCTTGAGGCCGCTGATGCCGCCGGCATCGGCCATGATGCCCTGCGCGGCCTGGAAGGCAGCGCCTCGCGGGCGCAGTTTCAGGCGCTGGGCGCAGTGCTGCCGCCATCCCTGGGCTTTGCGGGAAGGTGTCGCCGGCCGCCAACCGATCCGGTGAATGCATTGCTTTCATTGTCCTATACCCTGCTGCATCACCGCGCCGCGCAAGTTGCCTGGGCTTATGGTCTTGATCCGCTGCTTGGCGTCTTTCACGAGCCGGTGCATGGCCGCGAATCCCTGGCTGCCGATCTCATCGAGGTCTGGAGGCCGCAGGTGGATCGCTGGATCTGGCGGCTTGTGGCCAGGCGAGTGCTGCGCACGGAGCATTTCGGCGGATGGAAGAAGCCTGACGATCAAAAGCCCGCGGAAGCGCAGGAGAAGCCCTGCCTGCTCGGCAAGGCGGGCCGCCGCATCTTCTACGAGCGCTATGACAAGGGCCTGAGGCACCTGCATCGTGCCTTGCGCCTGCAGGTGCGTGCCCTGGTGCGGCACATTCGTGCTCATGTAGCGGCAGGGGAGGCAGAACGATGAACCGCCCGGCTTCTGATCCCCCGCCCGCCCGGCAGGCATCCGGCCGCACCCGCCTGCGCAAGCCGCTGTATCTGCAGGCTGGCAGCCTGTTGCGCGTGGATGTGGAGGGGCCTGCTCTGCGCGTGGAGTATCTGTCGGGCAGCAGACAGTATTTTCCCCTGCCGCGCATCTCCCGCATCATGGCGCGCGGGCCGGTGCCTTTCATGCCGCAGGCATTGCTGGCCATCGTGCAGCATGGCTTGGGCATCGTCTTTTCCGACACACATGATGAAACGCTTGGTTATCTTCTCAGCGCTCGCCCATTGCCTGACGACACCCTGTCGCAACGCCTGCAGGACTTGCAGTCGCTGGGTTTGCTAGGCGACACGCTGGAAAACTGGCGCCTCTCCCGCCTGCGCATGCTGATCTTGCAGGAAGCGGGGCCATACCTGGGCTGGCTGAGAGACTTGCGCGCACGCACGGCGCGCTCCGCCGCGGCGGGCAGGATTTACAAGCGAACCGGCCTGCGCTGGCAGAAGATGATGCGCACCTGGCGGCCCATGCTGCGCGCCCTGGCGCAGGAGCACTTGTCGCGTGCCGGTGTAACCGTGGCATGGATGGACCCCCGTCCGGACAAGCCGGATCTGGCGGAGCTGATCGCCGGCTTGCTGGAATGGGGTGTGTGGCGCATCGGGCTGCGTCTTCGGCGGCCCGAGCCATTGGACAAATGGCGCCAGCAGGTGGCCTTTCTGGAGCGCTATCAGGGGTATCTTGAAACCCTGTGCTGGCAACTGGTGGATGACCTTGCCCGCCATGTATACGGCACGCCGCTGCACGCGCCATGATGCATTGACTGTCTGGAGCTGGAGATATGGGTAGCAAGCGCCTGTATTTGTTGTGTTATGACATTGCCTCGCCCGGCCGCTGGCGTGGGGTGGTGAAGCTGGCGCAGGATCATGGCGTGCGCCTGCAATATTCGGTGTTCTTGCTGCATGTTTCGCCTGCCGTGAAGGATGATCTGGTCAGCAGGCTGGAGCAGGTCATCAACCCGCGGGAAGATGATGTGCGCATCTATCCCCTGCCGGAAAAGCCGGAGTGGGAAGCTTGGGGACGCCCCTTGTTCGTTGATGGCGTGGTGCTGAACATGCCCTTGCCGAAAAGAATAGAGTAAAGGTTGCTTGTCAATGAAATATTTTTTTGTGAATACACATTGATTATGATAAATTTATTTTATACAATCCAAACGTTGCTTGAAGAAAGGTGAAATGGTGATGCGGCAGGTCGTGTCCGTGAATCGGCGGTTTGGCGCGCATTCATGCGGCAACTTTGCCGCTGGCCCGCACGCTGCCAAGGGTGGTTGTATCCACTTGATTCGTCGTGCAAAAAATGTGTATGGACTAACCACCCAGCCCTGAAGAAAAAGGGATTAAGACATGAACGC
>JALSNA010000160.1 GCA_026987255.1 Hyphomicrobiales bacterium
GGCGCAAGTCAATTTTTATGTTGTGCGCGCATTATATGTTGTGTGCACAAATGGGATTTGTGCACTCGTTCCGGGGCATTTTTGCACGGAAGTGCGTCGCGCCGGCCCGCGCCCGCATTTTTGCGCTGAAGCGCGTCGCGCCGGCCCGCTCCCCCTCCCGGCCACCCAGAGGATAAGTGAGGCGTCCGGGAGGGGGTGCGGGCCTGTCTTTGTGCACGGAAGTGCGTCGCTCCGGCCCACTCCCCCACCCAACCGCCCAGAATTATGTGCAAGACGGTTGGGTGGGGGAGCGGGCCTTCTTTTGTGCGCTGAGGCGCGTCGCTCCGGCCCGCCCCTACTCCTTTTCCTTGCGTCATCCCCGCGAAAGCGGGGATCCAGAGCACGTTCAACATCTGCCTGAGCTTGCGGATATGTGTTCTGGGTGCCCATTTTCTTAGGTCTGATGGTGTTATTGGGTTATTCTCTTTTTCGTTAGGGTCAGGACTCATAAAGAGGGATGACATATGCAGGATTTAGGCAAAATATCAGCTTTCTTTCGTCCGCGGGCAATACCTGTAGGTATTGTCGAGGGCGAAAGGACGCTGATATGCAGCATAAATCCTGCATATGCCGTGCAAATTTATGGGTCCTGACCCTAGTGGGAAAATCCAGGGGATTTTCTCTCGCACCGGTCCGCACCCGCATTTTTGCGCTGAGGCGCGTCGCTCCGGCCCACTCCCCCTCCCGGCCACCCAGAGGATAAGTGAGGCGGATGGGTGGGGGAGTGGGCCTGTCTTTGTGCACGGAAGTGCGTCGCGCCGGCCCACTCCCCCTCCCAACCGCCCAGAATTATACGCAAGGCGATTGGGAGGGGAAGTGGGCCTTCTTTTTGCACGGAAGTGCGTCGTGCCGGCCCACTCCCCCTCCCGGCCACCCAGAGGATAAGTGAGGCGTCCGGCAGGGGGCGCGGGCCTTTTCATGTGCATATGGCCGGGGTGGATCAGGATTTGAGGAATCTGGCGGTTTCGGTGATGGCTTGCGCCAGGCCGGTGCGTTTCACCGGGACGGCTTCGGGGAAGGCGGTGAGAAAGCGGGAGGCCATGCGGCCATCGAGCATGACGAAGACGCCGCGGTCGTCCTGGCGGCGGATGAGGCGGCCGAAGGCCTGGCGCAGGCGCAGGCGCACCATCATGTCCGTCCAGGCCTGACCGCCGAAGGCGGCGCGGCGGGCGCGCTCCAGGATGGCGGGGCGCGGCCAGGGCACCCGGTCCATGACCATCAGGCGCAGGCTCTCGGTGGGCACGTCCACTCCATCGCGCACCGCATCGGTGCCCAGAAGACAGGCATCCCTTTGCCAGCGGAAGAGATCCACCAGGGTGCCGGTGTCCATGGGATCGGCATGCTGGGCAAGGAGCGGCAACCCGGCCTGCGCCAGCGGCCCCTGGATGCGTTCATGCACGGCGCGCAGGCGCGAGATGGCGGTGAACAGTCCCAGAGCCCCGCCACCGGCGGCCAGAAACAGCGCCCGGTAAGCGGCCGCCAGCTGGTCCATGTTCTCGCGCCCCAGATCGGTGACGATGAAAATGCGCGCTTGGCGGCCATAGTCGAAGGGCGAGCGGAAGCTCACCCGCCGCGCCGCCCAGGGCAGATGCGCCGCGCCGGTGCGCATCTGGGCGCTTTGCCAGTCATCGGGGGCATCGGGCAGCCGGTCGCGCAAGGTGGCGGAGGTTATGACCACGCCATCGGCGGGGCCGAGCACGCATTCGGCCAGAGGAACCGTCGGGTCGATCCAGTGGGCATGCAGGCCGGTGTCATATTCGCTGCCGAAGGCATATTCGATGGAAAACCAGCTGGCGAAGCGGTCATCGGGCGCGCCCTCGTCGGCGGCGTCATCCAACAGGCGGCGCAACATGCCGCACCAGCCGCCGAGAACCAGATCGCCGCGGCGGCGCAAGGAGCGGGCCAGGGACTCGATGCGGCCGCGCTCGCCCGAAGAGAGTTCGGCCGCCTCGCTGGCGAGCTTGCGCAACAAGGTGGCGGCCAGCCGCCCCATGACGGCGCGCAGATCCGTCAGGGCCGCCTCCAGGCGCTCGGCGGCCTCCAGCAGATCCGGATGGGCGGGCAGGCAATCGGCCTCGATTTCGCGCCCCCTTGCCTGGCGCCCGGCGCGCGCCAGCACATGGGCGCGCACCAGGGAGAAGAAAACCTCCGCCGCCCCTTGCGGCTGGCCCTGGGCGATGCGCTGCCGCCAGCCGCTGGCCGGCAGGCAGGCGGCCTCGGCCTCCACCGCGCCGAGCAGCCCCCTGGCGCCCGATGCGCCCTCCACCAGATCGCCGAGCCTCTCGCGCAGGGAGCGGCCGCGGCGGCGGGAACTCTGTGGCCCCTTGATCCAGCGGCGCAGCTCGGCCGCCTCCAGACCGGTCAGATGGCCCGAAAAGGCCGAATCGGCGGCATCGAACAGATGATGGCCCTCGTCGAAGATCAGGCGGGCGAAGGGCACGGCCTCCTCCTCGCCGCGCGGGGCGGTCTCGCCGAGCATGATCCCGGCGGCGGCCTGGGTGAGCACCACGGCGTGATTGGCAATGACAATAGCGGCGCGGGCGGCGCGCACCCTGGCTTTCTCGATGAAACACTTGCGAAAATGCGGACAGGCGGCAAAGGAGCATTCGCCGCGCCGGTCGGTCAGCCCCAGGGACATGGGCGAGACCTGCCCCGATGCGCTGTGCACGGACAAAAGCCCCATGAGCCAGGCGGGAAAATCGCCGCCCACCATGTCGCCATCGGCCGAGGCCAGGGCCCAGCGGGCGATGAGCGCCGCCAGGGCCGCGCCCTGCGGGGTGCTGGCGGAGAAGGAGGCGAACCTGTCCTGGGCATTGAGCAGGCACAGGTAATTCTCGCGCCCCTTGCGCACCGCCACCCGGCGGCGCTGAAGGGCGGCATCGGGCCAGATGCGGCGGGTCTCGGCGCCAAGCTGGCGTTGCAGGTTCTTGGTATAGGTGGAAATCCACACGCTGCCGGCGTTCTTGCCCGCCCAGATGGCGGCCGGGGCCAGATAGCCCAGGGTCTTGCCCAGGCCGGTGCCGGCCTCGGCCAGCAGAACGGTGTTCTCGCGCTCCGAAGGGCGCGGCGCGAAGGCGGCGGCCACCTGGGCGGCATAGTCCATCTGCGCCGGGCGGGCCTCCGCATCCTTGCCCAGGGCCCTGCGCAACAGCTCTTGCGCCTCATCCGCCGTCACGGGCTGCTGGCCGGGCGGCGGCGAAGGCGCGGGCTCCTCCCATTCGGCCAGCCGCTCCCAGATCTCCAGACCGGTGCGCTGATAGCCCCTGGGCTTGAGGCCATGGCCCATCTCCAGCGCCTTGAGGACAAGCGCCGCCCAGGGCCATTTCGCCCCTTGCAGAAAGACCGCCAGCTCCAGGGCCTGACCGGGATGCGGCAGGTTCTTGTCCGCCACGCGGGCCAAAAGCGCCCCGGCCAGATGGCGCAGAGCATCAGGGCCCGGCGGCAGGCCGTTCAGCCCCAGGGCAGCGGCGAAGGCCCGTGGCAGGGGCGGGGCCAGGGAGGCCGGGCAGGCGAAGGCGAAGAGCTCGGCGATGTCGAAATGGCGCACCAGGGCGGCCTGCGCGCCCCTGCGCCGGGCGGCGCCTTGCAAACGGGTCAGGAGCATGGTGGCGTGGCAGACAAGATGCGGCTGGCCCTCCAGATGCAGCAGTGCATCGGCGGCAATGAGGGCTTGCGCCTTTCCCCCTTCCAGGCGCATGGCCCCGGCTGCGTGCGGGATCATCACCGGCACCGCCGCCAATGCCGCGGCAAAAGCGCCTTGCAGATCCCTGGCCTGATCCTCTCCGTTCATGGTGCGAGCATACAGAATAGCGGCCGCA
>JALSNA010000161.1 GCA_026987255.1 Hyphomicrobiales bacterium
CCCCTTGAAATAGCCCCGCTATTCCTGCGGGGCTGCGCCTTGCCAGAACAAAAATCCGGCTAACTGGCGGTGCGGGGTTTATGGGTCTACGCCCCAGGGTGTAGGGTGGGGCGGATTTTTCATCACACGGAGGTTTGCCCATGTCCAGGCCATCCAATCTTGCCCAAAGGGATATCGAGACGGTCATTCACCCCTATACCAACCTGGCCGCCTTTCGCGGCACCGGCCCCCTGGTGATCGAGAAGGGCAATGGCGTCTTCGTCTACGATTCTTCGGGGCGTGAATATATCGAGGGGCTCTCCGGGCTGTGGTGCGCCTCCCTGGGCTATGGCAACGAGGAGCTGGTGGAGGCGGCGCGGGCGCAGATGAGCCGGTTGTCCTTTTCGCACCTGTTCGGCGGCAAGAGCCATGACCTGGCCATCGAGCTTTCGGAAAAGATCAAGGAGATCGCTCCGGGCAATCCCTCCAAGGTGCTGTTCTGCTCCGGCGGCTCGGAGGCCAACGACATGCAGGTGAAGCTCACCTGGTATCTCAACAATGCGCGCGGCAAGCCGCGGAAGAAGAAGATCATCTCGCGCATCAAGGCCTATCACGGGGTCACGGTGGCCTCCGGCTCGCTGACCGGCCTGCCGCCGGTGCATGCCGATTTCGACCTGCCCATCCCGCAGGTGCTGCACGCGCCCTGCCCGCATCATTACCGTTTCGCCGAAGAGGGCGAGACGGAAGCGCAATTCAGCGCCCGCATGGCGCAGGAGCTGGAGGAGCTGATCATCGCCGAGGGGCCCGATACCGTGGCCGCCTTCATCGCCGAGCCGGTGATGGGCGCAGGCGGCGTGATCATCCCGCCGGAGGGCTATTTCGCCGCCATCTCGAAGGTGCTGAAGAAATACGATGTGCGCTTCATCTCCGATGAGGTCATCTGCGGCTTCGGGCGCACCGGCGAGATGTTCGGGGCGCAGACCTTCGGTTTTTCGCCCGATTCCATCTCCGTGGCCAAGGCCATCACATCGGCCTATTTCCCGCTCGGGGCGATCACCGTCGAGGAGGAGATGTACCGGGCCATGGTCGCCGAATCGGAGAAGATCGGCGTTTTCGGCCATGGTTATACCTATACCGGCCATCCGGTGGGCTGCGCGGTGGCGCTCAAGGTGCTGGAGATCTACGAGCGCGATGGCATCATCGCCGGGGTGAAGGAAAAATCACGCCTCTTCGCCGACCGGTTCACGGAATTGTCCGATCATCCCCTGGTGGGCGAGGCGCGCGCGGTGGGCATGATCGGCGCGGTGGAGCTGGTGGCGGACAAGACCGGAAGGCGGCCCTTCGATCCGGCCCTGAAGGTGGGCGCGAAGGTGGTGGAGTTCGCCATGGAGCGCGGACTTCTGACCCGCATGCTGGGCGATTCGGTGGCCCTGTGCCCGCCGCTCATCATGACGGAGGCCGAAATCAACGAAATGTTCGACCGCCTGACCCTGGCGCTGAACGATGCCGAAGCCTGGGTGGAAAGGGAAGGCCTGCGCCAGACGTAAAGCCGGGCTCAGGCCTGCCGGCGCACCCTCTGGCGCTGGCGGCCCAGGCCGGTGGCGGCCAGTTCCATGATGTCGCCCTCGGCGAGGAACAGCGGCGGGGTGCGCCCGGCGCCGACACCGGCCGGGGTGCCGGTGGCGATGATGTCGCCCGGCTCCAGGGTGAAATGGCGCGACAGATAGGAGACGATTTCGGCCACGGTGAAGAACATGGCCGCCGTCGTGCCCTTCTGCATGATGCGGCCATTGAGGCGCATCTCCAGCTCCACCGCCTGCGGATCGGGGATTTCATCGCGCGTTGCCAGCCACGGGCCGATGGGGCCGAAGGTGTCGAAGGACTTGCCCTTGACCCATTGGCCGGTGCCCTCCAGTTGCACATCGCGGGCCGAAACATCATTGACCAGAACATAACCGGCCACATGCTCCAGGGCCTTGCCGGCGGGCACATTCCTGGCCCTTTGTCCCATGACCACCCCGAGTTCCACCTCCCAGTCGCCCTTGCGGGTGATGGCGGGCAGGATCACGTCGTCATCGGGGCCGCAGATGCAGGTGACGTGCTTGGTGAAGACCACCGGCTCGGCGGGCTTGTCCATGCCGATCTCGGCGGCGTGGTCGGAGTAGTTCAGCCCGATGCCGATGAATTTCTGCGGCGCGGCGATGGGCGGCCCGATGCGCACCGGGCCTTCCACCAGCGGATAGTCATCCTCGGGGCGCGCCGCCAGCACGTCCAGCAGCCCCGAATCCAGAACCTGCGGCGTGACGTCTCCGATGACGCCGGAAACGTCGCGCAGACGGCCCTGCCCATCCACCAGGGCGGGGCGCTCCGCGCCGGGTTCGCCATAACGGGCCAGTTTCATGATGTCTCCTCCCCGGTCAGCAAAATATGCAGCTTGCGCGGGCCGTGCGCCCCCAGCACCAGGGTCTGCTCGATGTCGGCGGTGCGCGAGGGGCCGGTGATCCAGTTGACGGCGCGCGGCATGGCCCCTTCGCCCATGTGGCGGCGCAGCCTGTCCCAGGCGTCTTCGTATGCTCCCAGGATGCGCTCTTGCGGCAGCACGACGATATGATGCCCGGGCAGGAAATCGAGCGATACCGGATTGTCCGGTCCGGAAACCATCATCAAGGTGCCGGTCTCGGCGATGGCGCAAAAGGCCACCGAGAGGGCCGCGGCATCGCCCGCAGCGGCGGCCCCCGTGGCGGTCTCCAGCTCCGGCCAGTCCAGCCCGGCCAGCAAGGGATCAAGGGCCAGACGCAGGCGCGCCGGCAGCCCTTCGGCGGCCAGATATCTGGCCACCGCGGGGGCGATGGCGGCGGCGGAGCCGATCTCCTCCAGCGTCGCCGCCGCAGAGCGGGCCATGTGGATGAACAGGGCGCGGGCCTCCTCGCCCGCCGCCTGGGCGCGCTTCGGAACGAGGTTGCGCGGATGGCGCGCCAGCCGCGCCGCGATGGCCTCTTCGTCCTGCTTCGGGCAGGCCTTTTTCAGCCGCGCCAGAATGGCCTTGCGCGCATCGCTCATGGCTTGCGCCCCCCTGTCCTTCTGTAGAGTTTGAGGAACGTGCGCCCCTGTGGCGCGGGCATCTCGCGTTGCGACTGCCAGCCGCCCAGCCCCGGCAGGCGCGGCAGAACGCCGGAGCCGAAGGCGGCCAGCCGCAGCATGCGCATGGCCAGCGCGGTTGCGGCATGATAGGCGCGCGGATGACGCGCCAGCCAGGCCCAGGACTTCAGACCCAGGCGCACCGCCGCCTTGCCCTGGCCCTGGCGGAAGGCGGCAAAGCGCCATTTGCGGATCAGGCCGGGCAGCGCGATGCGCATCGGGCAGACATCCTCGCAGCGGCCGCACATGGTGCAGGCATCCACCATGTCCGATTGTCCCGCGATGCCATGCAGGGCGGGGCTGAGCACCTCGCCCATGGGGCCGGGGTAGACGCCGCCATAGGCATGGCCGCCGACGGCGCCGAACACCGGGCAATGGTTGAGGCAGGCCCCGCAGCGGATGCATTTCAGGATATCGGAAAACCCGCCGCCGAGAATCCCGCTGCGCCCGTTGTCGAGCAGCACGATGTGCATCTCCTCCGGCCCGTCCGCATCGCCGGGGCGCTTCGGGCCGGTGAAGAAGCTGGTGTAGCTGGTGATCTCCTGCCCGGTGGCCGAGCGCGCCAGCAGCCGCAGGACAAGGGAGGCATCCTCCAGGGTGGGCACCACCTTGTCGATGCTGGAGATGACGATATGGGTGCGCGGCAATGAGGCGGTCAGATCGCCATTGCCCTCGTTGGTCACCAGCACGGTGGAGCCGGTCTCGGCCACCAGCAGGTTGGCCCCGGTGAT
>JALSNA010000162.1 GCA_026987255.1 Hyphomicrobiales bacterium
GCCGGATCCTCGCTCTTGCTCGCACTGGTCATGACCAGCCCCTCCACATCCCGCGTTGCGCGCACATCCCCCGGTGCGGTCAAAATAGCGCCCGGGTGGCATTATGCAAGCCACCCGGGGCAATGTTGCACAGCTTGCGCCGGCTTACTTCTGGATCATGTCGTCCGTCCACACGGCCTTGCCGTCCGGGCCCTTGATATTGGCCTTCCAGGCGTTCTCGACCATGGTCACCACCTTCTCGGGCATGGGCACATAGGCCAGATCGAGCGCCATCTTGCCGCCCTTGTGGTAGGCCCAGTCGAAGAACTTCAGCACTTCCGCGGTCTGGCCCGGCTTGTCGGCCTTCTTGTAGACCAGGATGAAGGAGGCGCCGGTGATCGGCCAGGACTTCTCGCCCGGCTGGTTGGTCAGCAGCAGGTAGTAGCCCTTGGCGTTCTTCCAGTCGGCGCCAGCCGCGGCGGCCATGAAGTTCTCGGCCGTGGGCGCGACATAGTTGCCGTCATGATTTTGCAGCATGGCGGTGGTCATGTGCTTTTGCAGGGCATAGGCATATTCCACATAGCCGATGCCGCCGGGAACGCGCGACACGTAGGAGGCCACGCCCTCGTTGCCCTTGCCGCCGATGCCGGCCGGCCAGGACAGGGCCTTGCCGAAGCCCACCTTTTCCTTCCACTCCGGCGAAACCTTGGCCAGGTAGTTGGAGAAGATGTAGGTGGTGCCGGAGCCGTCGGCGCGATGCACCACGGTGATCTTCTTGGCCGGCAGCTTCACGCCCTTGTTGTCGGCGGCGATGGCCGGATCGTTCCACATGGTGATCTTGCCCAGGAAGATCCCGGCCAGCACCTTGGAGGACAGGCGCAGCTCGTTGCTCTTGATGCCCGGCAGGTTGACCACCGGCACCACGCCGCCCATGATCTGCGGCCACTGCATGAGGCCATACTTGTCCAGCTCTTCGGGCTTCAGCGGCGCATCGGAAGCGCCGAAATCCACCGTCTTGGCCTTGATCTGCTTGATGCCGCCGCCGGAGCCGATGGACTGGTAGTTGAGCTTCACGCCGGTGACCTTCTGGTAGGCCTCGGCCCACTTGGCGTAGATCGGATAGGGGAAGGTCGCGCCCGCGCCATTGATCTGCTTGCCGCCGGCCAGGGCGGAGCCCGCGGTGGCGGTCATGATGGCGGCGGCCGCCAGGGAGGTGAGGAAACGGATTTTCATGATGTTGATCCCTTGATGTCGGATTTCGATCCCATGGTGACGGACCTTGCCGGACCGGATCGGCGGTCTGCCGGGTGGCCAGCGCGGCCCGTCTCCTGGGGAAAGGCTTGCCATTGCTTTGTAACAGGGATGTTACAGCCCGCCCCGGACAGACGGCCCTGCGTCAATCTGGCCATATCGGGGCCTCAAAAACCGGCACCGGCGCCCATGGGCGGGCCTTGCCATGGAGGCGCTCACGCCGGGGCGGGAAAGCTCACCGTGAAGCGCGCCCCCTTGCCCGGCTGCGATTCGATATCCAGCCAGGCTCCATGCCGCCCGGCAAGATGCTTGACGATGGCCAGCCCCAGGCCGGTGCCCCCGGCATTGCGCGAGACCAGCTTGTCCACCCGGTAGAAGCGCTCGGTCAGGCGCGGGATATGCTTTTTCTCGATCCCCGGCCCCCAGTCGCGCACCGACAGGGCAAGACGCGGGCTTTCCTGATCATCGCGCACCCGGCGCAGCGATATGCGCGCCCTGCCCCCCTCGCGGCCATAGGTCAGGGCGTTTTCCGTCAGGTTCAGGACGATCTGCTCAATCTCGTTGGCATCGCCCTGAATGACCGCATCGTCCGCCTCGATGCACACCTGCAGATCGACCCCCAGATCCTTCGCCCGGGGCCTCAGCAGAGCCGCCACGCGGCGGATGATGTCGGCCAGATCGGCCCTGCCCTCCGGCGGCAGATGGCGGTTGGCCTCGATACGCGACAGATTGAGCATGTCGTCGACCAGCCGTTTCATGCGCAGCGCCTGGGCCTCCATGATGGCCAGGAACTCCGCGCGCGCCGCCTCGTCATTTTTGGCCGGGCCGCGCAGCGTCTCTATGAAACCCAGGATGGAGGCCAGGGGCGTGCGCAGTTCATGGGAGGCGGAGGAGATGAAGTTCATCCGCATGCGCGCCAGGTTTTCCTCCTCCGAGCGGTCGCGGAAATGAATGAAGATGTGGCGGCTTTCCTCGTCCTTCAGATCTGAGAGCAGCGCCAGAAGGTGCCGTCTGGGCTTTTTCAGCGTGAAGGCCGCCCTTGCTGCGGGCTTGCCGCCGAGAACGTCATCCAGGGCCGAGAGAAAGGCGCTGTTGCGGATCGCCCCGGCCAGCGGCCGCCCCTCGTGCAACAGCGGAAAGAGCCCTTGCGCCTCCATGTTGGCCACGACCAGCCGCCCCGCCCCATCCGCCGCCAGCGCCGGGGCGGCGAAATGATTCACCAGATCGTCAATGATGCCGCTCATGGCCTCCCCCGCCCTACGGAAACAGCGGCGCCTGCATCAGGCCGGTGGTTTCCTCAATGCCGAACATGAGGTTGAAGTTCTGCACCGCCTGCCCCGACGAGCCCTTGACCAGATTGTCGATGGTGGACATGAGAATCACCCGCCCCGCAATGCGGTCGGCGCGCACCCCCAGCACGCAGAAATTGGAGCCGCGCACCTGCTGGGTGGCCGGCAGGATGCCATCGGGGGCCATGCGCACGAAAGGCTCACCGGCATAGCGCTCCGCCAGGGCGGCGGCGCAATCCTCCGCCGTCACCCCCGCCGCCAGCCGCGCATGGGCGGTGATGAACTCGCCGCGGCTCATGGGCACAAGATGGGGCGTGAAATTGACCGTCACCTCATGGCCCGCCGCCACCGCCAGCTCCTGCTCGATTTCCGGCGCGTGCCGGTGCGCGCCCACCGCATAGGGGCCAAGGCCCTCTCCGGCCTCGCAGAACAAGGTGGCCTGCTTCAGCCCCCGCCCGGCCCCGGAGACGCCGGACTTGGCGTCGATGATCAGATCCTCCGTCTCGATCAGCCCGGCCTTCACCAGGGGCAGCAAAAGCAGCAAGGTGGCGGTGGGATAGCATCCCGGACAGGCCACCAGGCGCGCATCCCGGATGGCCTCGCGGTAATGTTCGGAAAGGCCATAGACGGCCTGCTCTTGCAGCTCCGGCGCCGTGTGGGCGCGGCCATACCATTTGGCGTAAACATCCGCATCGCGCAGCCGGAAGTCGGCGGAAATGTCGATCACCCGCACATGCTCCGGCAAGGCCGCTATGACCTCCTGGGAGGTGCCATGCGGCAGGCCGCAAAAGGCCGCCTGCACATCCGCCCAGTCCACCTCGTCATTCCTCGCCAGCCGGGGAAGCCCCAGCCCCGCCAGGTGCGGATAGACCTCCTCCATGGGCTTGCCGGCATGGGTGTTGGCGGTGAGCGCCACGATCTCCATATGCGGATGGCGCACCCCGAGGCGCACCAGATCGGCGCCCGTATAGCCCGACGCCCCGATGACCGCCACCTTGATCTTTCCAGCACTCATGATCCCTGGCCCTTGCTCTGTCCGTGGCCGCTGCCCGCGGCTTTTCCGCGCCGCACCTGCTTGCGCAAACCTCGTAACAGATCGCGCCGGTGATGAAAAGGCAGGAGCAATTCTCACATCCGCTTCACGCCGCCATCATGACCGCCACCGGCCCGTTCACGCACCCGCGGGCAAAAGTCACGCAAGGTCCGCGCCCGGCACACGCAAATTGAATCGGAATCAGAATATGAATATATAAACACTTGTATTCATTGAATAATCCAAATGCCCTTCGTCTGATGCATGTTCATTGGCCGGTGATCGCCCCAGCCC
>JALSNA010000163.1 GCA_026987255.1 Hyphomicrobiales bacterium
GGACAGGCAGGGCTGCAATTTCAGGGAGCCGTTTCATGTCGCGCGCCATCGGCCAGCGGGAGGTTGTGCGGTTTCTCGGCCAGGCGGAGAACTGGCCGGGGGATGTGCGGCGGGTGGAACATCTTGAAACCCACATTTCGCATGTCTTTCTGGGCGGCGGTCTGGCCCTGAAGATGAAAAAGGCCGTGACCTTGCCTTATGTGGACTTCTCGACCCTGGAGGGGCGCGAAGCCATGTGCCGCCGCGAGTTGGAGATCAACCGCGCCTTTTCGCCCGATCTTTATCTCGGCCTGAGCCATGTGGCGCGGCGGCAGGATGGGGGGCTGGCGCTGGATGGCGCGGGCGAGGTGGTGGAATGGCTGGTGCGCATGCGCCGCTTCGAGACGGATCAGGTGCTTGCCGCGCTGTTGCGTCATCGCTCCTTCGATGAAAACCTGATCCGGGCCCTGGCGGCCATGGCGGTGAATGCCCACCGGGCCGCGAAAATCCACCGGGAGGTCCCGGGCAAGGCGATCATGGCGCGCACCATCGCCGAGTTGCGCGATGCCCTGATGCGCGAGGATGCCGGGCTGGAGCGCGCCCGCACCGGGGACTTTCTGCATCATCTGGACGAGCTTCTGGCGGCGCATGGGGGCCTGCTCGATGCGCGGGCAAAATCGGGTTTCGTGCGCCGTTGCCACGGCGACATGCATACCGGCAACATCGTCCTGTGGGATGGCCGCCCCTTGCTCTTCGATGCCCTGGAGTTCAGCGAGGAGCTGGCCACCATCGACATCCTCCATGACCTTGCCTTTCTGCTCATGGATCTTGTCCACTTGGGGCATGGGGCGGGCGCCAACCGGCTGATGAACCTGTGGCTGCAATTGCGCAACGAGGAGGCGGACTTCTCCGCCATGGGCCTGATGGGCCTGTTCTGCGCCTGCCGGGCGGCCATCCGCGCCATGGTGCTGCTCGACCTGGCGGGCCAGAAACCGCCCGCCCAGGCCGCTGACTTGCACGATGAGGCACAAGGGTATTTGCAGACCGCCATGCCCTGCGCCAGCGCGGGCAGAGCGCGCATCATCGCCGTGGGCGGATTGTCGGGCAGCGGCAAGACGACCCTGGCGGCGGCCCTGGCGGCGCACACGGGACCCGGGCCGGGGGCGGTGCATCTGCGCTCGGACGTGGAGCGCAAGCTCATGGCCGGGGTGGACGAGTTCACCCGCCTGGGGGCGGAGCATTATACGCAAGCAGCCTCCGATGCGGTTTATGCGCGGCTGATCCGCAAGGCGCGCCTGGTGGCGCAATCGGGCTGGCCGGTGGTGGTGGATGCGGTCTTCTCCAAACCGGGTGAGCGCCAGGCCATCGCCCGGGCGGCACGGGCGGCGGGGGCGGATTTCACCGGCCTGTGGCTGGATGCCCCGGCGCAGATCCTGCGCCAGCGGGTGGGGGCGCGCAGGCATGATGCCTCCGATGCCACGGCGGATATCGTGGATTTGCAGCTTGCGCGCGGGGCGGGAGATGTGAAGTGGCGCAAACTGGATGCCTCCGGCACGCCGCGGGCCATCCTGCGGGCGGCCCTGAAGCTGCTTGTACCTTGAGCCTTTCTCCCTTGATATGGCCGGGCAAACATATTGGCACAGCCATTGCATCCTTTGCGGCATGAGCACGAACCTGTCCCGGCGCAAGACACTGGGGCTGCTGGCCGGCGCGCCGGTGGCCATGCGGGCGGCTGCCTCGCGGGCCGCCGCGCAAGGGCTGGCGGACATCGCCCGCAAGGCCAAGATCACCTATGGCGCCTCGGCCGGAGCGGTGATTTTCGACGATGCCGATTACCGCCTTTTGTATCTCGAGCACTGCCGGGCGCTGACCACCGACGTGGACATGAAGTTCGACTGGCTCAGGCCGGCGGCGGACAAATGGGACTGGGGACCGGCGGACAGGCTGGCGGATTTCGCCCTGCGCACCGGCATGACGTTGCGCGGCCACACCCTGATCTGGAACGAGAACGCCCCGGACTGGCTGAAGAAGCTCTCGCT
Source organism: Hyphomicrobiales bacterium (assembly GCA_026987255.1). Lineage (GTDB taxonomy): Bacteria > Pseudomonadota > Alphaproteobacteria > Rhizobiales > Aestuariivirgaceae > Thermopetrobacter. The sequence continues at coordinate 2,019 of JALSNA010000163.1, forward strand.
TGCGCAAATCCGCCGCGTCTTCGATGAGCACATCGAGACGGTGGTCTCCCGCTATGCCGGCAAGGTGGCCGTCTGGGACGTGGTCAACGAGCCCTTCTGGCCCGGTCATGGCAAGCCGGGCGGATACCGCACCGGGCCATGGTACGAGGCCTTCGGCCCGGATTACATCGCGCGCGCCCTGCGCCGGGCACGGGCCGCCGATCCGCGGGCGAAACTGGCCATCAACGAGGCCCATTGCGAGCGCATGGACGCGGTGGGCAAGGGCATCCGCGCCGGAATGCGCCGCCTGGCAGCGCATTTGCAGGACGTGGATGCACCGCTCGACGTGCTGGGCTTCCAGGGCCACCTGCAGCCGCAACTGCCCTTTGACGATGCCCGTTTCGCCGCCTTTCTGCGCCGCTTTGCGGGGCTGGAGCTGCACATCACCGAGCTGGACGTGAACGACGAATCCTTCCCCGATTCCATCCGCCGCCGCGATGCCCTGGTGGCGGCGCGCTACGGGAACTTCCTCGAGGCGGTGCTGGCGGTGCCCGCCGTAACGACTGTCATCAACTGGCAATTGGCCGATCATTACAGCTGGTATGCGGGGCTGGCGCGCGCCGGGCAGTTACGCTCCCGCCGCGCCCCGCGCCCTTTGCCCTTCGATTCTGCCTATGGGCGCAAACCCGCCTGGTTCGCCATGGCGCGCGCCTTTGGCCGGAGGAAAACAGGATGAAAGCTTCCCTGACTTGGCCGGCGCAGATCGCGCCCCTGACCTCCCTGCGCTTCCTTGCCGCCATGCCGGTGGTGCTCCTGACCGCCATGGCGGCGCATCATCTGATCGAGATGCCGGGCAAGCGGCTGATGGTGAAGCTGGCTCCCTTGCGTCACCTGGCCGCCCTGGTTCATCCTCTCCGGGAGGGACGGCCCACATGAGGCAGGCCCTGACATATGGCGTGCCCGGCGCGCGGCTTCCCCAATGGGCCGGCCCTGCGCTCGTGTTGATGACGGTCATGCTCTTTGGTGTCTCGCACCTGATGCTCGCCGAGGCCGGGCTGCATTATGAAACTCCCGGCGGCTCCATCATCGAGAAGGTGCACCCGGCCAGCTGGATGGCCTTTGCCCTGCTGGGCGTGGCGGTGCTGGCGGCGGGCCATCCGTTGGCCTGGCTCAACCATGTCTTTGCCCGCCACAAGGGACTGATCGTCTTTTTTCTCGGCTGGCTGGTGCTGCTGTGGCATCTGGTGATGAACCAGCATCTGCCCTTCACCCAGCTGATCGACACCTTTGCCCTGCCCATGGCCCTGGTGCTGCTGCTGGAGGCGGCCAGCGGCGGGCAATTGCGCATGCTGGCGCGCGCCATTCATGGTCTCATGGCCCTCAATGCCCTGCTGGGGCTTTACGAAGCCGCCAGCGGCTGGCATCTGACGCCGCTGATCATCGGCGATCTGGTGCAGACCGATGACTGGCGGGCCACCGCCCTGATGGGCCATCCGCTGAACAATGCCGCCATTACAGCGCAGTATGTCATCGCCCTGGCGCTGGGTGGCGGGCGCGATGTGCCAGGGCCATTGCGCATTGCCCTGTTCGCGCTCAACCTGGCGGCGCTCAACGCCTTTGGCGGGCGCGTGGCCTTTGTTCTGGCGCTGGCGATCCTGGCCATCATCGGGCTGTGGCGGGCCTATGGCATCCTGGCGGGACGGCGCTTTTCGGCCCGCTCGGCCATGTTCGTCTCCATTGCCATGCCGGTGGCCATTGCCGCGCTCGCCGTGCTTTACGACGCCGGGGCCTTCGATCAGTTTCTGGCCCGCTTCGTCTCCGACAAGGGCTCGGCGGAGGCGCGC
>JALSNA010000164.1 GCA_026987255.1 Hyphomicrobiales bacterium
AGAAACGCGCCAGAAATGCCATGCGGCCGATTTATCGCATGAGAATGCATCGCACTTGCAAAATGCGCCAATCCCAAGCCCCCGGCAAGCCGCCCTTCCGCCCCCCGGAATGACCCGGGCGCAACCAGACAGGACATGGTCGCGGCAAAGTGGGAGAAAGCACACGCCATGGCAACCGCAGCGGCGCTCCGTCACCCCTCTTCGGGAACCATGGCGATGGCGCCGCAGGGGCATTCCTCGGCGCACAGGCCACAGCCCTTGCAAAAATCATAGTCGAAGACATACCCCTTGCCCGGCCCCAGCTTCTTCACCGCATTGTCCGGGCACACGCCATAGCAGTTGTCGCATTCGAAGCAGTTGCCGCACGACAGGCAGCGGCGCGCCTCGAACAGGGCGTTGCTCTCGTCCAGCCCCTTGACCACCTCCTCGAAGGTCGCCTGGCGGCGCGCCAGGTCCAGCTCCGGCTGCACGGTGGCCGGGGCGTCGTCGTAATACCAGGTGTTGAGCAGCTCGAAGCGGGCCAGTTCCGGGCGCTCCGGATGGCGCCATGTGCGGCCCTGCACATAGGCGCCGATGTTGCGCGCCGCCGCCTTGCCGTGGCCGGTGGCCACCGTCACGGTGCGCTCCGAGGGCACCATGTCGCCGCCGGCGAAAACCCCCGGATGGCCGGTCATCATCGAGGCGTCCACCTTGACCACGCCGTTGCGGTCGAACTCCACGCCATCGAGCCTGGCCAGAAAATCGCTCTCGGTCTGCTGCCCCAGGGCCAGCACCACCATGTCGCCGGCGATCTTTTCGTATTCACCGGTGGGTTCGGGCCAGCCATCGTCGTTCAGGCGCATTTTCTCGATCAGGATTTCGCCCTCGTCCACCTCCTTGATGGTGCGCAGCCAGTTGACCCTCACGCCCTCTTCCTCGGCCTCGCGCATTTCCTCTTCATGGGCCGGCATCTGCTCGCGGGTGCGCCTGTAGACGATGACCGCGTCTTGTGCCCCCAGCCGTCTGGCGGTGCGCGCCGCGTCCAGCGCCGTGTTGCCGCCGCCATAGACCACCACCTTGCGCCCCATGAGCGGCGGCGGCGCGCCATCCTCCACCGCGTGCAGCAGGCTCACCGCATCGAGAATGCGCCCCGCATCGCGCGCCGGGATGTTCGTGCGCCGCGCCAGGTGCGCGCCAATGGCCACGAAGGCGGCGTCATGGCCCTTTTCCGCCATCAGCGCGCCCAGGTCCTCCACCTTGTGGTTGAAGGTGAAGTTCACCCCCATGGCGGCGATGCGGGCGATCTCGCCATCCAGCACCTCGCGCGGCAGGCGGTATCTGGGAATGCCATAGCGCAGCATGCCGCCGGCCTTGGCCCCGGCCTCGATGACATCCACCGCATGGCCCATCAGGCGCAGATGCCAGGCGGCCGAAAGCCCGGAGGGCCCGGCCCCGATGATAAGCACCTTCTTGCCCGTATCCGCGCCAGGGGGCACCATCCAGCCCCGTTTCAGGGCTTCATCGCCCAGGAAACGCTCCACCGCATGGATGCTCACCGCCGCATCCAGCCGGGCCCGGTTGCAGGCGCTCTCGCACGGGTGATAGCACACCCGCCCATGCACCGCGGGCATGGGGTTGTCACGCACCAGAATGCGCCAGGCGGCCTCGTAATCGCCTTCTTCGGCCTTGTTCAGCCAGCCCTGGATGTTCTCCCCCGCCGGGCAGGCATCGTTGCATGGCGGCAGGCGGTGAACATAAACCGGCCTGCTGGTGCGCCACGAGCCGGTGTGATTGGCCAGGGATGTGGAAACGTCCAGGGTAATGGCGAAAGGTTTTTTCATCGCTCTATTCCTCCCCCTGGCCGAGCAGGCCAAAGCGGCGGATGTTGCGCTCGGCGATGTCCTGGATGGCCGCCACCATGGCCTCGTCCTTCAGCACATGGCGGAAGCGCTTTTGCAGCTTCAGATATTCGCTCACCGGCACCGGGCGGCGGATCGGCGTCACCTTGGTGATCTCGCCATCTTGCGCCTCCCACAGCGGAAACAGCCCCGATTGCACCGCCAGCCGCGCCAGCTTGATGGTGTCGCAGGAGCGCGCTCCCCAGCCCAGCGGACAGGGCACATGGATGTGGATATAGCGCGCCCCGGAGATGGACATGGCCTTTTTCACCTTGTCCTCCAGATCGTGCAGATCGGAGACGCTGGCGGTGGCCACATAGGGGATTTCATGGGCCACGGCGATGAGTGCGGGATTCTTGCCCTGGCCCGGCGGATTGCCCGGATGCGGCCCCACCGCCGGGGTGGTGGCGGTGCGCGCCCCCGCCGGCGTGCGCGAGGAGCGCTGCACGCCGGTGTTCATGTAGGCCTCGTTGTCATAGCAGATGTAGAGCACATCGTCGTTGCGGTCGAACATCCCCGACAGGGTGCCAAAGCCGATGTCCACCGTGCCGCCATCGCCGCCCTGGGCGATGACCCGCACACCGGTGCGCCCCTTGGCCTTGAGCGCCGCCGCCACGCCGGCGGCCACCGCCGGAGCATTGCCGAACAGCGAATGCAGCCAGGGCAACTGCCAGGAGCTTTCCGGATAGGGGGTGGAAAAGACCTCCAGGCAGCCGGTGGCGTTGACCGCGATCACCTTGCCATTGGCCGCCGCCAGGGCCGCGTCCACCGCATAACGCGCCCCCAGCGCCTCGCCGCATCCCTGGCAGGCCCGGTGTCCCGATGTCAGGGCGTTGCGCCGCTCCGTGGTGGCCTGCACGGTGCGCTTTTCGGCATCCAGCAGGCGGTTGCCCACCGTCCAGGTGCCGGTCTGGTAGAATTTCACCCGCTGCGTCATGATCCCCTCCTCACAGCCTGTAACCGACAAGGCCCATCTGGCGCAGGATGTTCTCCGCCATGGGCCCGGAGCGGGGTTTTTCATGCATGCGCGCCAGCTCCGCCTCGACGATCTCCCGCTTGAGGCCGAGGAAGGCCGGATCCTCGATCTCGTCGGCCATGGCGCGGGCGAAAGTCTCCTTCAGGGCCGCCTTGGTGATGGTGCGCCCGCCCAGCCCGGCGATCACCGTATAGACCGGCGTCGGCAGCCCGCGCAGGGCCATGCGCACATTGGAGGCAAAGACCCCGCCCAGGCCCGGCGCCAGGTCCTTCTCGATGACCACCACCCGCTTTGCCGCGCTCAGGGCATAGCGCAGCCCGCTCAGCGGGAAGGGCCGGAAGGCCCCCACCTTGACCGCCCCGATGGCCGCGCCTTCACCGCGCATGTCATCCACCACGTCCTTGATGGTGCCATTGACCGAGCCCATGGCCACCACCACGGTTTTTGCCCCCTCCAGCCGGTAGGGGGCCACCATCTCGCCGCTGCGCCGCCCGAAGAGCGTCTCGAATTCGTCCACCAGCCTGGGCAGCAGGTCCAGGGCCTGCAGGTGTTTTTGGTGCATCAGGTAGCGCACCTCCATGAAGGCCTCCGGCCCCACCATGGCCCCCATGGTCACCGGATCGTCCGGATCGAGCATCTGCATGGGCGCAAAGGGCGGCAGGAAGGAATCCACCTGTTGCTGGGTGGGGATGTCCACCCGCTCGTAGGCATGGGTGAGAATGAAGCCGTCCATGCACACCATGACCGGCATGGAGATGGTCTCGGCCAGCTTGAAGGCGATGATGTGCAGATCCACCGCCTCCTGGTTGGTCTCCGCGTGCAGTTGCAGCCATCCGGAATTGGCCATGGCCATGCTGTCGGAATGGTCGTTCCAGATGTTGATCGGCGCGCCGATGGCGCGGTTGCCGACGGTCATGACGATGGGCAGGTTCATCCCCGCCGCGTTGTAGACCGCCTCGGCCATGAACAGGATGCCTTGCGAGGCGGTGGCCGTATAGGCCCGCGCGCCTGCCGCCGAGGCCCCGATGACGCTGCTCATGGCGGCAAATTCGCTCTCCACGTTGAGGAACTGGCAATTGCCCAGTTTGCCCTGCCGCACCAGGGCGGAAAGATCCTCCACGATATGCGTTTGCGGCGTGATGGGATAGGCGCTGATGACCTCCGGGCGGCACAGGGCAACCGCCTGGGCCACGGCATTGGAGCCTTCGATCTGCTTGAGCATGATCCTTCCCCCTTCAGTTCAGCCGGATGGCGTCATAGGCGGCCGCGGCGGCCTTCTGGTTCATCTCCCCGATCCTGCCGGGAAACTTCTCCAGCACCGCCTCTTGCAGCGATTCCAGTTTCACCCGCCGGGTGAGGGCGCAAAAGGCCCCCAGCAGGGCGATGTTGGGCACCGGCCGGCCGATGAATTTCCGTGCCCATTCGGAGGCCGCCACGGTGCAGATGTGATGCGGCAGGAAGCTGTTCACATATTCGCCGATGCCCAGCTCGTCATAGCGTTTCGTCGTGTTGATGATGAGATAGCCGTGGCGCCTGTCCAGCCCCTGGAAGAGATCCACCTGGTGCAGCAAGGTGGTGTCCTGGATGATCAGCGCATCGGGCGCCATGACCGGCTCGCGCAGGCGGATTTCGCGCTCGTCGAGGCGGCAGAAGGCCATGACCGGCGCCCCCATGCGCTCCGAGCCGAAACTGGGAAAGGCCTGCGCATGCTGGCCTTCCATGAACCCCGCGATGGAAAGGATTTCCGCGGCGGTGACAACGCCCTGCCCGCCCCGGCCGTGGATCCTGATCTGGAACATGCCGCGCTCCCGGTTCTGGCCGAATATGTGAGTTTCATATTACACCTTGCGGCGGCTCTGTGCAGTCACAAATGCCGGTCTCCTTTGGCCAGTTGGGCAAAAAGCATCAGGCCACAGGCGGTTTTGCCTGAGCCAGATCAGGAAAGGCGCAAAAGGGCAAGAGCGGGGATCTTTGAAAAACGCTTGCGCGTCCATCCTCACCCCCTGCCAACCACCCCGGTCATGGGACACTGCGGGTGGTTGGCAGGGAGCGAGGATGGTCTTCACACGGTCGATGGAGATGCCCGAGCGCTCCTTCAGGGACCCTGTGGCGGATCCGGGAAATGACAGCTCGTCTTGCAGCATGAGCCGCCGCAACCGCCGCCTTCTTCCCTCGGCGGGCCGAACTCCGGGTGTTTCAGGGCGAACCTGCGGGTGATGTTCTGCACCACCACCCAGGCGATGACCAGGGCGGGGAAAAGCACCAGGGCAATGAGATAATCACGCATCGAGCCTCTCCTTTCAGTGCGCGCCGCCCAGGCCGGCAAAGCCCATGAAGGACAGCGACAAAAGCCCGCCCAGCATGAGCGACAGCGCCGCTCCCTTTGCGATGCCTGGCACATCCGACAGATCGAGCTTCTCGCGCAGGCCCGCCATGAGGGCGATGGCCAGGGTAAAGCCCGCCCCCGCCCCCAGGGCATAGACCACCGACTGGAAGAAGTCATAGTGCTTGAAGGTCTGAAACAGGGCCAGGCCGAGGATGGCGCAATTGGTGGTGATCAGCGGCAGGAAGATGCCCAGCGAGCGGAACAGCCCGGGGGTGTATTTCTTCATCGTCATTTCCACCAGCTGCACCGCCGAGGCGATGACCGCGATATAGGCGATCAGGCGCAGGAACTCGATGTCGTAGCGCACCAGGATCAGGTTGATGACATAGGCGCACAGGGAGCTGACCAGCATGACGAAGGAGGTGGCCAGCCCCATGGGCACCGCCGTCTCCAGCTTGCCCGAGACGCCCAGGAAGGGGCACAGGCCCAAAAACAGCGCCAGCACGAAATTGTTCATCAGGGCGGCGTTGAGGAAGATGAAGATCAGGCTGTCAGGCTGCATGGCTGCATCCTTCCGATTGTTCGATCTTGCGCCCGGCCCGCGCATTGATGAAGTTGAAGGCCAGCAACATCAGGGAAAGCACGATGAAGCCGCCCGGCGGCAGGATCATCACCACCCAGGGCTCGAAGGAGGGGCCGAACAGGTCCACTCCGAAGAGCGAGCCGGCGCCGAGGATCTCGCGGATGGCGCCGAGAGTGAACAGCGCCAGGGTGAAGCCCGTGCCCATGCCCAGGGCATTGACCACCGTCTTGCCCAGCGGGTTCTTCGAGGCATAGGCCTCCGCACGGCCCAGGATGATGCAATTGACCACGATGAGCTGGATGAAGGCCCCCAGGGCATTGTAGAGATCGAGCGAAATGGCCTGTATGGTGTAGTCCACCATGGTCACGAAGGTGGCGATGATGACGATATAGGTGGCGATGCGCACCTGCCTGGGGATGAAGCGGCGCAACAGCGAGATCAGCGCCCCCGACGAGATCAGCACGAAGGTGGTGGCCAGCCCCATGGACAGCGAGTTGATGGCGCTGTTGGAGACCGCCAGCGTCGGACACAGGCCCAGCAGCATGACCAGCACCGGATTGTCCCGCCACAGGCCATCGGCGAAGGTTTCCCAGGTGATGCCGTCCTTTTTGCTCATGGCTTGCTCTCCCGCAGGGTGTCGATATATGGAGCGATTTTCGGCAGCAGCCTTTGCGCCGAGGCATTGAGCGCCTTGCCCACGGCGCGCGAGGAAATGGTGGCGCCGGAAATGGCGTCGATCTCCCACGGATGGCGCTTGCTGCCATGCTTGACGGTGACGATCGGGTGGGCCAGCTTGCGGCCCGATTCATCGAGCCTGGCATCGAGAGCCTCGAAATTGGCCACGAAGGCCGGATCGGTCTTGATGCGGTCGCCAAGGCCCGGCGTTTCGGTCATCTTGAGCACCTTCATGCCGCGGATGCACCGGCACTTCGGGTCATAGCCATAGAGCATGTAGATCATGTCCGCATAGCCTTGTGCCGCGGCCCGCGCGGCGATGCCGGCGAGTTTGCCGTCCTTGTCGTAGCCGGCATAGATGATGTCGCCCGTCTCGCCCTTTTTGGCCGGGCGCAGCCCCGAATCCGTGACCACGAAGGCGCGGTTGCGCACCGCCCCGGGGATCACCCGCGAGATGGCCGCCATGATCGCCTGGCGCTGGTTGCGCGCGATCATCGGCCTGGTCACCTGGTAGACCAGCACCACCAGGAAACCCGACAGCATGGCTATGCCGCCCAGGGCGGCGAACATTGGCCAGGGCGAAGTCCTGGTCTGCTGATGGCGGATTTCATGACCCGTCATGACGCGCCTCCCTTGCCGCCGCGCCGCGCATGGCGCGCCCCGAAGGTCTTCGGCTGGGTGTAGAACTCGATCAGCGGCGTGGCCGCATTGCCCAGCAGAATGGCATACATCACCCCTTCCGTCATGCCGCCGAACAGACGGATGATGACCGTGATCACGCCGATCAGCAGCCCGAAGATGATTGCCCCTGTGCGCGTCACCGGCGAGCCCACCATGTCGGTGGCCATGAACCAGGCCCCCAGCATGAGCCCGCCGGAGGTCAGCACGAAGAGCGGATCGGGATAGGCCTCGGGCTTGTAGAGCCACAATGCGCCGGACAGGGCCGCTGCCGCGGCCATGACGGAGAGCGGGATGCGCCAGTCCAGCATGCGCCGCAGCGCCAGATACAGACCGCAAACCAGGATGAGCAGGGCCGGCGGGCCGGTGACATAGGCGGCATGGGAGCCGGCGAAAAGCTCCAGCAGCGGCACCTGCTGGCTCTGGAATTTCTGCAAGGCCAGGGGGGTCGCGCCGCTGTAGGCATCGGCCGCCACCTTCAGCCCCCACGCCGAGATGTCAGCCGGATGGGTGAAGGGGGCCGCCAGCGTGGAGGGCATGAGGGAGGAAAAGCGGCCCTCGAACATGGCCGGCGGCCAGGTGTTGACCGACACCGGAAAGGCCGCCTGCACGAAGGCGCGGCCCACCAGGGCGGGATTGAAGACATTGTAGCCAAGCCCGCCGAAAAAGGCCTTGCCCAGGCCTATGGCCACCACCCCGGCCACCGCGCCCATCCACAGCGGCAGCGAGGGCGGCACGGTGAGCACCAGCAGCATGGCGGTGATCACCGCGCTGTAATCGCCCAGCGGACTGGATTGCCCGCGCGCCCAGGCGACGAGCCGCTCGCTGAGCAGGCAGGCGGCGAGAACCACCGCCAGCAGCAAGATGGCCGAGAGGCCGAACTGCCAGATGAACCAGGCCTCGATGGGCAAGATGGCCAAAACCACGTTGCGCATGATGCTCACCACGTCCTGCGGCGCATGGACATGGGGCGAGGCGCGCAGCTCGATTTGCGGCTTGCGGAACATCTAGTCGCCCTTTTCGCTGTTGATCGCCTTGGCAACCCGGAACAGCTGCACCAGCGGGATATTGGAGGGGCAGACATAAGCACAGCAGCCGCACTCGAAGCAACTGAGCAGGTTGTAGCGCTCTTCCATGACCTCGTATTGCCCCGCCTGGGCCAGCTGGCCGAGCATGGAAGGGTTGAGATACATCGGGCAGGCCTCCACGCAGCGGGCGCACTTGATGCATGGCCAGATGCGCTTTTCAGTGCGCGGCAGGGCCTTGTCATCGCGCACCAGGATGCCCGAAACGCCCATGGTCACCGGCGTGTCCAGCGATGCCACGTCATTGCCCATCATCGGCCCGCCGAAGATGATTTCCGCATGCGCGCCCTCGAACCCGGCCTCGCGCAGCACGAAGCGCGCCGGCGTGCCGATGGGCACCCGGTAGTTGCCCGGCCTTTTCACCCCCTCGCCGGCCACCGTCACGACGCGCTCGATCAGCCCTTCGCCGCGCGGCACCAGGCGGCCCATCTGCGCCAGGGTGCCGACATTGGAGACCACCACGCCCACCGAGCGCGGCAATGCGCCGGGGGCGATCTCGCGCCCCAAAAGCGCCTTGATCAGCATCTTTTCCGCCCCTTGCGGATATTTCGCCTCCACCAGCGCGACCTCGATCTCCGGGTGGTCCTTGACGTGCTCTTTCAGCACCTCATAAGCGTCACGCTTGTTGTCCTCGATGCCGATGATGGCGCGTTTCGCCCCGCAGGCGCGCAGGGCGATTTCTATGCCGGTGACGATGTCCTGCGGCTCTTCCAGCATGACCCGGTGATCGGCGGTGAGATAGGGCTCGCATTCGGCCCCGTTGACCACCAGGGTATCCACCTGCGTTTCGTCGTCCGGCGGCTGGGCATATTTCACATGGGTGGGAAAGGCCGCCCCGCCCAGCCCGGTCAGCCCGGCGCGCTGGATGGCCGCCACCAGCTCCTCGCGGCTCATTTCCGCCAGGTTGTTGGGGGGCGTGGAATAGAGCACCTGCTGGGTGGAGGCCTCGTGCACGTCGATGATGATGGCCTGTGCCCTGGGGCCGCGCGCCGTGGGCATGAGCTTGATGTCGCGCACCACGCCGGTGGCCGGGGCATATAATGGCACCGAGACGAACCCGGCCGGTTCGGCGATGGGCTCGCCGCGCACCACCTCCTGGCCCTTGCGCACGATGGGCCGCGCCGGGCGGCCGATGAACTGGTTCAGATGCACGATCAGCCGGGGCGGGAAATCCAGCCGCCGGATGGGCTTGCCCGCCGTCGCCGCCTTGTGCTGCGGCGGGTGGATGCCATGCCGGAACGTGCGGCCCGATATGATCGAAAAAATGCCCATGCCACCCTTCTGTCACTGCCTTGACACCCGGCCCGCAAGGATATCTGGCGCATCCTTCCGGCCGGTTTCATTATCCGGCTTTCCGAAGAACCTTCGGCAAGCCTGCCGGGTATCTTCTGTCAACTGTCTTGAAGACCACCCTCACCCCCTGCCACCGCCCGCAGTGCCCCCATGACCGGAATGGTTGGCAGGGGGCGAGGATGGACGCCGAAGCGTTCTTCAAGACCCCCTACTGATATTTCTCCGCCCGCTTGATGAGCTTGTCGATGCCCTTTTCGCTCATGTCCCAGGGCGTGCCCGGATGCAGGCATCCGGCGGTGCATTTCTCCGCCGCGCGCACGATGTCCTTGTAGGAGCCGCCCTGCGGATTGTGGACGATGGCCAGGCCCTCTTCGTTGTATTTGAAGATCTCCGGCGCAATGTCGGTGCACTCGTCGCAGGCGGTGCATTCGGGCGTGTCGATCCACACCGGCTCGTAACCGGGCGCCGCGGCGGATGCGCCGGCATCCGGGCCTCCTGCCGGAGCTGCGGCCGGCGCGCCTGCCGCCATGGCGGCGCCGGTCAGGCCGGAGACATCGCCGCCCTCGGCCAGCCCCAGCAGGGTGGAGGCCAGCCTGCCGGCCATTTCCGCCTTGGCCTGGGCCAGGGCCGCCTTGACGTCCACCTGGCCGGTAAGCCCGGCGATGTCCTTCAGCTGCCGCCAGAAGGCGCGCCGCTCCTCGGCCGCCTTGACGATCTCGGCCGAGCACAGGACCCTTTGCAGGTGATTGTCGCCATCGGTCATCCAGATGTAGGGGAAAAGCCCCTCGCGATCCTCCTCGTCGAGCTCCAGGAACTCGTGGAAGGGGATCATGTCGTCATTCCACTTGGCGCGCGGCACGATGCGGAAGTGCTTGCGGAAGCGTCCCTCGGTGGCGGCGAAATCGGCGAAGGTCACCGGCGTTTCCAGCTTGGCCACCTGGCCGTTCTCATCGAGATAGTCGATGGTATACATGGGCCAGTCGGTCTTGATGGAGGGGTTGCCATCCAGATCCAGGCATTCGGAGAAGCTCTCCCCGGCATCGGGGTCGAAGCGCACCAGCGGATAGGCGCGGCTCTCCACCGCCATCTTGGACTGCTTGTTGGCCACGTCATCGCCGATGCCGTGTTCCGGCGGGCACACCGCATAGATGTTGAACAGGGCCGGGCGGCGCGAGTTCAGCCCGTCGATGAAGCCCTCCAGCAGGTGGGTGACGTTGCTCTGCACCCCTTGCAGGATGAAGCTGGTGCGGTGCGCCATGCCGATGAGGGAGATTTCCTTGCGGATTTCCTCCTTGCCCTTCATCTGCTTGCCATAGGGGCTCATGTCCGCCACCTGCGAGATGAAGCCGGAGGTGCAGGCCTGCCCGCCGGTGTTGGAATAGACCTGGGTATCGAGCACCAGCACCTTGATGGGCATGCCGGAGGCCATCATGCGCGACAGGTTCTGGAAGCCGATGTCATACATGGCCCCGTCGCCGCCGACGGACACCACCGGCGGGCACAGCCGCCATTCCTCGTCGGAGAAATCCTTCCACGAGAAGCGGGTGAAGAAATCGTCATGCTCGGCCGGATTGTATTTGCCCTGCAATTCCATTTCGGCCATGCGCACCGCCTTGAAGCCCTCCGCCATCTTGGCCATGTGGCCCTCGAAAACGCCCATGGCCAGGGACGGGCTGTCCTGGAACAGGTGCGACGACCAGGGGAAGGGATAGGGATTGTAGGGGAAGGTGGAGCCCCACACCGAGGTGCAGCCGGTGGAATTGAGCACGCCCATTTCGGAGCGTCCGTTGCCGGTGGGGCCCGCTTCGTAACGCCACTTCAGATCGCGCAGCTTGTCCAGAAGGCCACCGGCCCAGGCCAGCCATTCCTTGTCGAGCACGGTATCGACGCCATCGGCGTCCACCCTGGCGGCCAGATCGGCCAGGGTCAGATCCTCGCGCTCTTCCTGGGCCACCCTGGAGATGGTTTCGCCATCGAGCCTGATGCCGCCGGCCAGCTTCAGGCGGATGTGCTGCTCCAGGTTGGCGATCAGATCGTCGAGCTTTTTCACCAGGGCGGCCACCCGCGGCTGCATGAGCGCCGAGACGGTGGCGGTGAACAGGTGGATCACCGTCTTTTCGCCGCAGCCCAGGCAGGCCCCGTCGCCGCAGACCATGGAGTTGTAGGCGCGCTTGTCGAGCAAGATGGTATCCAGCGCGCCGATTTTCTCGTCGATGTCATCGACGCGGATGAAGTCCTTCCTTGTGCTCGGCAGCTTGAGCCAGAAGTCCCAGTCCTTGCGCATGCGCGCCACCGCCGCCTTGTCCTGCGGGCGCGAGATCAGCGCATCGTCCTCGCAGACTTCCACGCACTCCATGCAGCCCTTGCAGGTGAACGGGTTGATGGTGATGGAGAACAGTCCGCCGGAGCCCGGCTGCTTCTTCTCGCGGTTGCTCCAGTAGGGCTTGGTGATCGAGAAGCGGAACTCGCCCATGGCCTCGCGCAGGCGGGCAAACTCGTTTTCCAGCTTTTCGCGCTCTTCTCCCTCCAGGCCGGAGTCGGCGATGGTCTGGGCGATGGCCTCGTCCATCAGGGCGCGCACATCGGCCTCCTCGCCGGCGGCATCGAGCATGGGGCGCAGGATCCTTTCGGTCTTGCGCACCTCGCGGCGCAGGTATTCGGTGGGCTCGGCCCCCATCTCGGCGGCGGCGATGGCGGCCTCGAAGACCTCGCCAATGGTGTTGACCAGCCCCGGACAGGCCGAATCGGGGCACACCGTGTAGCACTTGCCGCAGGCGGTGCAGTTCTCGGCCAGGAAATCGGGATAGTCGAAGCGGATGTTGGTCATGTCGCGGAACACCCCGGTGGCGGCGGGAATGAGCGACAGGGCCTGTTGCGGATCGGCGGTGATGTTGCTGCCCTGGCCGGAGGCATACATGCTGCCGGTCTGCTCCCAGAAGCGGTGGGTATCGGCCAGTCCGCCGTCGCCTTCGGGCAGCTGCTTGAGCATGATGGGCATGGAGGCGGCCTTCTTGACCACGCCGGGCCGGGCGGCGGTGATCGTCTTGTCCGTCACCTCGCGCACCTCGTCGAAGCCGCGGCGCACCACCCGCAGGTTGTCCTCCACCACCTTCTTGCCCTTGGACCCGAACTTGGCCTGAAGCTGCGCCTCGATGGCGGCAAAGAGCTTCTTTTCATCCAGTCCGGCGCGCTCCATGAGCGGCGAGGCGGCAAAGAAGGCGCCCTGGAAGGCATTGCCCTGCATGCGCAGCTGCAATTCCGGATTGGAGGCCTCCTCGCGGGCGATCTTGAAGCCGTCCACGCAATGGATGTGGATGTCATTGTCGATGATGTAGGTCTGCGCATGATGCGGCAGGGAGTTCCACAGCTCCTCCGGCGTGCCCGAATGCTGGATGATGAAGGAGCCGCCCTTCTTGAGCCCGAACAGCGGGTTGGAATGGCCAAAGACATTGGGATCTGGCGAGAGCACCACGTCCACGTGGTGATATTCGCAGGTCAACGGAATGGTTTCGGGGGCTGCCGACATGTAATAGGTGGTCGGCTGGCCCTTCTTCTCGGAACCATACTTGGGATTGGCCTTGATCTCGTATCCGAGCAGCTCGTAGAGCGTCATGGCCAGGTTCTTGCCGGTGGTGATGGCCCCCCAGCCGCCGACCGAATGCATGCGCACGGTGATCGCCCCTTCGGGCAGCAGATCGGGGTTCTCCGAGCCGCGCAGCGCCAGCTTGCCGATCTGCGGATAGGCTTCCAGCAGCTTTTGCTGATGGATTTCCTGCTTCGGCGAGGGCGGCACATCATGGACGAAATCGATGCCCAGGTAGAAGAACTTGCGCTTTTCGCCATCGGGCAGCATGTTTTCCACCGCCGCGATGATGCTCTCCGGCTGCAGATCGCGCGAGCCCAGGCCATAGGCCCCCGAATAGAGCGGCGGAATGTCGGACAGCGATCTGGCCACCGCATAATCGGGATAGGGCAGCTCGCCCTTGCCGGCGGCGGCATTGTCCAGGGTCTTGGAGAGAGCGGCGCGCACCTCGCGCATGAGCGGCAGATCCTCGGCCAGCGGCTGGTCGGTGCGCTCCAGCACCGCAACGCCCTTCTTGCCCAGCAGGGCCCTGGAGATGAGATCGCCGGGGAAGGGGCGATACTGGGTCAGATCGAGAATGCCCACCTTCAGCTTGCGGGTTCTTTTCAGGTAATCGGCGATGGCCCGCGCCTGCGGGATCATCGAGCCCATGCCGATGATGACATAATCGGCCTTGTCCACGTTGTGGGTGCCGATGCGGCCATAGGAGCGCCCGGTGAGGGCGGCGTATTCCTCCATCACCTGTTCGGTGATTTCGGCCACGTGATCGAAGAAATAGGGGCGCTGGGCGGCCACCGTCTGCATGAAGGAATCCTGGTTCTGCACCGCGCCGGAGGTCACCGGCGCATCGACATCCCAGATCACCGGCACCCGGCGGCGGGTCTCGCCATAGATGAGCTTCTGGGCCGGGGTGGGGCATTCGATCTCGTCATCGGGGCGGCCGAGAAACTCCTCGATGAGCTCGCGCTCGGGGATGTTGACCGGCTCGATCAGGTGGGTGGTCAGAAATCCGTCCTGGCCCACCGCCGCCGGAGTCAGGGAAAGCTCGGCCACCTTGCGGGCGATGAGGTTCAGATCGGCCGCCCCCTGGGCGTCGGCGGCGAAGAACTGGATGAAGCCGGTGTCGTCGATGCAATGATAGTCGTCATGGCCGCAATGGACGTTGAGCGAGGCCTTGGTGATCGCCCGCGCGCCGATGTTGAGCACATAGGGCAGCCTCTTGCCCACCGCCGCATAGAGCGATTCATGCATGAAGGCCACGCCCTGGGCGGAGGAGAAGTTGGTCGCCCGCATGCCGGTCATCGACATGCCCGCCGTCACCGCGGCGGCCGCATGCTCCGATTCGGGCTCGATGAAGACCAGGGGCTTGCCGGAGACGTTCAGGTGCCCCTTCGCCACCTCCTCGGACCAGTATTCGCCCATCTGGGTGGATGGCGTGATGGGATAGGCGCCAGCCGCGTCGGAGGCCTCGCGCTCGCACATGATGACGGCGGTATTGCCGTCCACCGCCATGCGCATGCCAGGATACTTGACGTTCTGGGCTGTCTTTTTCTTCTTCTTCAGATCGAACATGGCCGGGGCCTCTTTCTCGGATTGTGCAAGAACTTCGGGATATGGGC
>JALSNA010000165.1 GCA_026987255.1 Hyphomicrobiales bacterium
GCCGCGGCCAGTCGCTGGTGGTCTGGGCCATCCGTGAAGGCCGCCAGGCCGCCGCCGCCATCGATGAATACCTCATGGGCGAGACCCTCCTGCCGCGCTAGGGGCTGGCGTCACGTTTTTGTTGAGACCAGACCCTGGGGTCAGGACTCATAAAGAGGGATGGCAGATGCAGGATTTTGGCAAAATCCCGGTGTCTTTTCGTCCGCAGGCAATACTTGAAGGTATTGGCAAGGGCGAAAAGGCTCCGGGATGAAGCATCAATCCTGCAGATGCCGTTCAAATTTATGGGTCCTGACCCTAGGGCTTAAGGAACCGCAGGAAAAGCAAGAAAAAGCAAGAAGAGGGGAAGACATGAAAAAGGGACTGAAACTCGCCGCATCGGCGCTGGCGCTGACCATCATGACCGGTCTGGCCGGCCAGGCCATGGCCACCGAGGGCATGTTCCAGCATGCCTATGGCCTGCGCCACAAGGCCCTGGCCGGCGCTGGCGTGGCCTCCGCCGAGGACGCCACCGCCATCTCCCTGAACCCCGCCGGCCTGGTGGACGTGGGCGATCAGTTCAACATGGGCGTCTCCTTCTTCATGCCATTCCGCAAATACAATGCGGCGCTGACGGGTTTCGTCAATCCCGGCACCCACAAGAGCAAGCGCAACTTCTTCCCCGCGCCCACCCTGGCCTATGCCCGCCAGTTGGACGCCGATTCCGCCATCGCTTTCTCCATCTTCGGCAATGGCGGCATGAACACCACCTGGAAGGCAGTGCCGAACACAAGCGCAGGCTGCAATGCGCCTCCTCCCGCTGGTCCCGGTGGCGGGTTCGGCCCCTACTGCGGAGCCGGGAAAACCGGCGTGGATCTCATGCAGATGTTCATGTCCGCCGCCTATGCGCGCCGTTTTGGCAACAATTTCAGCCTTGGCATAGCCCCGATTTTCGCCATCCAGCGCTTCAAGGCTTACGGTCTGCAGGCCTTTACTCCAACATTACCTAGCCCCCCATATCCCTATTCCGTTGCTCCCGGCTTCATGACCAACAAGGGATATAACTGGTCGGTTGGTGGCGGTGTGCGCATCGGCATGACTTTCAAGCCCACCGAACGGCTCAGCTTCGGTGCATCCTATCAAACCAAGATGTGGATGACCAAGCTGAAGAAATACAAGGGCCTCTTCGAGAATGGCGGCGATTTTGACATCCCGGCCAATCTTCAGGTCGGCGTGGCCTATGATGTCACCGAAGACCTCAAGGTCATGCTGGACTATCGCCACATTTTCAATTCCTCCGTTGACGCCATCAGCAATTCCAGCCAGCTTCCAGCGCTCTTTGGCTCCAAGGGAGGGCCGGGCTTTGGCTGGCGCAATACCAACACCATCAAGCTGGGATTGGAATACCAGGCCTCGGACGATCTGATCTTGCGCGCCGGCTATGCCTATGTCTGGCCAAACCCCGTGCGCTCACGAGACGTCATGATCAATATTCTGGCTCCCGGTGTCATCCGTCATGAGTTCACCGGTGGAGCCACCTGGCGCATGAACGCCAACAACGACCTGGATTTTGCCTTCATGGTCACCCCGCAAGGCAAGCAGTGCGGCGCGATCCCGGCAGGTTTCGGAGGCGGAACCGCTTGCGTGAAAATGAATCAGTTCGAGGTTTCCCTCGGCTGGACCTACAACTTCGGCGCAGGTTCCACCCGCGCCCGCTGATACACCCCGACAGGGAACGAAGCACAAAAGCGCCGTGGCCGCCCGCCACGGCGTTTTTTTGTGCCTTTGCGAGGAGGGCAGGCCATTTTTTTCTGGACAGGAAAAACGCGCCTTTTGTATATGAATACATCTGAATGTGTTGGAGTTGCTTTATATTAGAAAAATCTGATACACAATTCAAGTATTAGAAAAATCTAATATAAAGAGTTTACTTGCCGCCCAGTCTCTGGGGGGAGGCGCGGCAAGGCTTGCCAGTGAGGGAAAAGTGAGGGGAAACATGAAGGGAAAAGCAATCAAGCTTGCCGCCGCCGCCATCTCCATGACGGCGCTCGTTGTCACCGCCGGGCTGGCCAATGCCACCGAGGGCATGTTCCAGCATGCCTATGGCCTGCGCCACAAGGCCCTGGCCGGCGCGGGCGCCGCCTCCGCCGAGGACGCCACCGCCATTTCCATCAACCCGGCCGGGCTGGTGGACGTGGGCGATCAGTTCAACATGGGCGTGTCCTTCTTCATGCCCTTCCGCCAGTATGAAGCCGTGGGCACATCGCGTATTTCCACAGGCACCCACAAGAGCACCGGCAATTTCTGGCCCGCCCCCACCCTGGCCTATGCCCGCCAGATCGACAGCCAGTCCGCCATCGCCTTCTCCATCTTCGGCAATGGCGGCATGAACACCACCTACAAGGCCTTCGCGTCTTCCCTTGGCTGTCCGGCCGGAGGGCCCTTTTGTGATGGCAAGGCCGGCGTCGATCTCATGCAGATGTTCGTCTCCGCCGCCTATGCCCGCAAGTTCGGCGAACATGTCTCCATCGGCATCGCCCCCATCTTCGCCATCCAACGCTTCAAGGCCTATGGCCTGAATGGGTTTTCTCCCATGTCCGCCTATCCCACCCGCTTTTCGGGCAATGGCTACAACTGGTCCGTGGGTGGCGGCGCGCGCATCGGCGTGACCTTCAAGCCCACCGAACGGCTCAGCTTCGGCGCCTCCTATCAGACGCGCATCTGGATGACCAACCTGAAGAAATACCGTGGCCTCTTCGCCGAGCAGGGCAACCTGGACATCCCCGCCAACCTGCAGGTGGGCATCGCCTACAAGATCAGCGACGATCTCAAGGTCATGCTGGACTACCGCCATATCTTCAATGAAGACGTCAAGGCCATCGGCGGCACCTCCGTCTATGACGGCATCCACAAGTTCGGCACCGATGCCGGCCCCGGCTTTGGCTGGCGCGACACCAATTCCGTCAAGCTGGGTGTGGAATACAGCCTCAGCGACGATCTCATCCTGCGCGCCGGTTATGCCTATGTCTGGCCGGTGCCCATGCGCTCCACCGATACCGCCATCAACATCATCTCGCCCGGCGTCATCCGCCACGAGTTCACCGGCGGCGGCACCTGGCGCTGGAACGCCAACAACGACATCGACTTCGCCTTCATGATCGCCCCCACCGGCAAGCAGAGCGGCGCGGTGCCCCCTGTCTATGGCGGCGGCAACAGCACCCTCAAGATGTATCAGTTCGAGGTCTCCCTGGGCTGGACGCACACCTTCGGCGCAGGCTCCACCCGCGCCCGCTGACCAGGGCGCAAGACACCTCCACCCGACACGCCGCGCTCCTTGCGCGGCGTTTTTTTGCGCAGATTCCGCCGCTCTCCCGCCCCCACCTTGGCCCGATTCCTCCCTGATTCAGATCAAGACAGATTGCCGCGGTCACTTTTTCATGCCCCGGCGCACAGCCCAAAACGCCCTCATCCGCCGCTTGCCTTCGCCGCGCCCTGTGGCTGTCCCACGCCCGGTTCATTTCGCGAAAGCCCGCTTATGAAAACATCCTCATATTCTGAAATGAAAGAAATTTCAGCAGCTTGAGAGGTCCGCCGGGTCTTTTTGAGAAGCCCTCTCATTCATGAGTAAATTGTCATATTTGAAAAATCTAATAGAAGTAACTTTTCATATTAGAAAAATCTAATCAAGTATAAAAATACAAAAATGAACGAATTCTGCATTTTTGCTCACATTCAGACTTGCAAATATATCGATGTTAGTTAAGAATGCCTTCTGTCGCGGGAGGGGAAGTCTTGCTGACCAGCCCTCCGGCCATCAAGAAACAGATATTTCGGGAGGGATT
>JALSNA010000166.1 GCA_026987255.1 Hyphomicrobiales bacterium
CCTTGAGCCACAGTTCGCGGATGGTCCTGGCGATGACCCTGGCCTGCGGGCCATCCTTGGCCAGATAGAGCCGCGCATGAAGCCCATCGAGCAGATCGGCGCGCGAGGGGGCGGCATCTTTCGTCACCGCCTGCCTGCCGGGCACGGGCTGGCCCGGCGATGCCGCAGCGGGCGCTTTGGCTGCTGCTTGTGCCACAGCGGCAGGCACCATCAGGGCCATGGCGGCAAAAAGGCGGCAAGAAAGCCTCATGGCTGGTCTCCACCATGGAAGCGGGGTCTGCCGCCGGAGCGTTTTTCCGGCAGGTATTCCACCGAGGGAACCGCCCGCGTCGGCTGCGGATAGAGATTCATCAGCTCATAGACCTCCTGCGGCATTTCGGTGGAGACCTTCAGCCCCAGTTCCTTGGCCTCGTCGGGCAAGATGGGATAGTCATGCGTCCAGCGGCCCTCGGAAAGGGTCCTGGCCAGCTCCTTCGCCTTGTCCTTGTCCATGTCGCCGGCCAGCAGGGTCTCGGCGGTGCGCTGCACCTGGGCGATGGCCTTCTTTGACATGTCGGCGAGAATCAAGGTGTCATCGTCGATGTCCTTGGGTTCCTTGAGGTCCAGAACCTTGAGCACCGAGGCGGCGGCCTTCTGGCCCAGCTGCGGATCGATGGGGCCGAGCACGGCATGTTCGCTCATGTGGATTTCATCCGCCGCCAGGGCGATGAGGGTGCCGCCGCTCATGGCATAATGGGGGACAAAGACAGTCGTCTTGCCCGGATGGCTCTTCAGGGCCCGGGCGATCTGGGTGGCGGCCAGCACCAGCCCGCCGGGGGTGTGCAGGATAAGGTCCACCGGCACATTGTCATCGGTGAGCTGGATGGCGCGGATGACCTCCTCGGAATCCTCGATATTGATGAAACGCATGAGCGGGAACCCCAGGAAACTCATGGTCTCCTGCCGGTGCACCAGAAGGATCACCCGCGAGCCGCGTTTCTTCTCGATTTCGGCGATCTTGCGCTGGCGCATGGCCTCCATGACCTTTTTCTGGATCACCGGCTGCAAGGCCGAGAAGATGAAGAACAGCCAAAGCAGGTCCATTGCATTCATGGTGTCGTCCTTTCGTTTTCCGGGCCGCCTCAGGATGTGAAGTCTATCATGGATGCAGCCGCTTGTCGCGCCGTCCGTCCGGACAGCAGCCATAGATGCCCTCATCGGGCTGCAAGGGGCGGTAGCGCCGCCCGGGCCGGCCCAGCATCCCGCCCAGCACCGCGCCGATGACAAAGCCGCCGACATGGGCCCACCAGGCCACGCCACCGGCCATGGCCTGCTGCACGGCCAGGGAGCTCAATCCCTGCATGAGCTGGGTGGTGAACCAGAAAAGGGCGAAAAAGACCGCCGGAACCTCGAAGAAGAAGGGATAGAAGAACACCGGGATCATGATGATCACCCGCGAGCGGGGAAACAGGCGCATATAGGCGCCGATGATCCCGGCGATGGCCCCTGATGCGCCAATGGCCGGTATGGTGGAGGCACTGTTCATCCAGGCATGGGCAAAGGAGGCGCCAACGCCGCAAAGCAGATAGAGGAGCACATAGGTCCAGCTTCCCATGCGGTCCTCCACGGCGGGGCCGAAGATGTAGAGCGTCCACATGTTCAAGGCCAGATGGAGAAAGCCGCCATGGAGGAATGTGTTGGACAGAAAGGGCAGCCAGTTGCCCGGATCGAGGCCATGGGCAAAGGCCCACTGGGGAACGAAATAGCGCGCCGGAACCAGTCCCCATTGATAGAGAAAGGCGCGCAGGCCGGCCTCGCCGCCGAGAGCCTGGTATTTCATTTCCACCAGATAGCCAAAGACATTGAGCGCAATCAGCGCCCAGGTGGCCATGGGCGGAAAGCGCAGGGCGACAGTGGTGGAAACGGGAAACACCTGGCCAGCCTCCAAGATTGCAGGACATGTTGTTGACGCCATTCAACCACAACAGTGCGCGCCATGCATCACAAAGATGAAACAGGCCTGCGCTTTTTTGCACCTTTCCGGGCGGCGCAAATCCGTTGCCAGCCACTGGTTCATGGTCTATATCATGCAGCCACGCGGCACCCGTAGCTCAGCTGGATAGAGCGCTGCCCTCCGAAGGCAGAGGCCGCAGGTTCGAATCCTGCCGGGTGCGCCACGGGTATTTCAGCAAACCGGGCGAAGGGAATTGACCGTGCGGCCTTGCCGGGGCGGCGGTTTGGCCGGGTGTGGGATGGTCAGCTCCGGCCTTCACGGGCCAGCCTGTCAGCGGCCGGTTCGATGGTTTCGATGAGGCGGGCGGTGAACTCCTTGCGCGGCAGGCCCGGCGCGATGGGCGGGAGGAACTCGACGACGATGGTTCCCGGCAAGCGCCAGAAGCTGCGCCGCGGCCAGAACAGGCCGGAGTTGAGGGCAAAGGGAACACAGGGGACTTTCAGGGCCGCATAGAGAGCGGCCACGCCGGGCTTGTAATCGGGTTTTGCGCCAACGGGACGGCGGGTGCCTTCCGGAAAGATGAGGATCTGACGGTTTTCTTCGATGGCCTCGCGGGCGCACCGGATGAGAGCCTTCAGGGCCTTCGGGCCGGAGGCGCGATCCACGGGGATCATGCGGAACTTGCGGATATACTGCCCCACCAGGGGGATATATGTCAGCTCTTTCTTCAGCACGATGGCCGGATCGTCGAAGAGGTGAAAAAGGGCGAAGGTTTCCCACATGGACTGGTGCTTTCCGGCGACTATGGCCGCACCATGGGGAATATGCTCCCTGCCGCGCACCTTTAGGCGGATGCCGCCGAGATTGCGGCACAGCCAGACAAAGACCCGCGACCACCAGGCCAGGGCCTTCATGGCGCGCTTGCGCGGGCCGAAAAGAATGAAGGCGCCGAAAATCATGCTCAGCGGATAGAGAACATAGAAGGAAAGGTTGAGCGCAATGGAGCGCAGGACGATCTGCGGCGTCAGCTTGCGGGGTGAGTGGATGGTGGGATCCGGGCTCATGGTATCATCCCTGCCTGAAGATGTCGCGCAGGATGCGCATGGCCGAGGTGCGGGCGCTGACCAGGGAGATCAGCGTGGCGGTGATGATGATGAACAGCCAGGCGGCATAATGGCGCAAGGTGGCCTGCGTTGCGCCGAACAGCAGATCATGGGCGCTGCCGCCGATGCCTTCCGAGGGGGCCAGAAGCGACAGCGCCGCCAGGGTGAGCCAGGCCCCGGACACGCCTGCCAGGGCGGAAACGAAGCCGGCGCGCAGGAAGCGGCGCACCACCTGGCGGGCGATGAAGGGATCGCGCGCCCCGACCAGATGGAGGATTTCGATGGTTTCGCGGTTGGCCTCCAGGGCGGCGCGGGCCGCCTGGGCCACCAAGAGGATGGCCGCCAGGGCGATGAGGGCGAGAATGGCCAGCCCCAGCCAGCCCACGGTGCTGGCCATCTGCGACAGCTCCATGACCCAGCGGCCATGGGCATCGAGGCGCGCGCCCTTGACCTTCTGGCGCAAGAGGGCATCGAGTTTTTCCACATCGGCCGGGTGGGCCGGATCGAGGCGCACGGCAATCAGGCGCGGCAGGGGCAGATCGTCCAGCAATCCGGCGCGGCCCAGCCAGGGGCGCAACAGAGCCTTGTTTTCCGCAACGCTCAGGATGCGCACGCCCGATACGCCCCTTTGCCCCTTCAGCAGGCTGGCGGCGGCCCGCAGGCGCACATCAAGAGCCTTTTCGTCATCTTCCAGGGGCATGATCTGGGCGGTGGCCTGGGAGGTGACGCCGGCTTTCCAGTCCGCCAGGGCGCGCCAGGTCATGAACAAACCGCCGGTGG
>JALSNA010000167.1 GCA_026987255.1 Hyphomicrobiales bacterium
AGGATGATGAGTACTTTTTTTCCGCGCATTCCCGCTAGCTCTTCGCTGGTCTGGCCCATCGCGCCACATTAAGCAGCCTGCCGCCGCATTGGCAAGAGCTCCGCGCGTGACAAATTGCTCAGGGGCTCAGACCGCCTTGCGCGCGCTCTTTGCCTTGCCTGCCCTTGCGCCCTTTCCATCCTGCATGGCTCCCGCCAGCTTGCGGTTGAGCCGTGCCATGCCGGCATTGAGCTCCTCCAGCTGGGCCTGAAGCTCCAGCACCTTTTTCTGCTCCTCGGCATTCTGCCTGCGCAGGGCCTCAAGGCGTGTTTCGGCCTGCGCTCTTTCGCGATACTTGCCGAACAGGATCGTTCCCATGACCAGAAAGCCGCCAATGACCACGGCCGTCAGCGCCTTGGCCACCATGAAGCTGATGCGCTCATACCAGGCCAGAAGCCCCGTCATGTCCACGTCGAGAGAAATGAATCCCTGCCCGGCGAGGGCGAAGGTGGAGCGCGCGAAGGACTGGCTCAAACCATCGCTGGTGATCTGGTAATGCTCCATGCGCAGACCGCCGCCTGCGGGCGCGGCGATGCGTCCGGCCTTCACCGTGGCATCGGAGGACCAGATCACCCGCCCCGCCGCATCGGCGATTTCCATGCGCGCCACCTCGCGGTATTTCATCAAACGGCGCAATTCGGCACGGGTTTGCGGCTTCAGATCCTGCTTGAGCGTCTCGCCGGCCTCGCGCAGCACCTCGGCCACCTGCATGGAAATGCCCTGCACCTTGTGCCGCATGTGAATGCCCGCCAGCGTGCCGCTGAGCGAAAAGGCGAAAATCCAGATGGCCAGGACGAGGATGACGCCACCGGCCAGAAGGCCCAAAATACCGTTTTCCGTCTGCCGTTTCGTCTCGCTGGCCATGCCTGTAACTCCGCGCTCCTGAGGACTGTCCGGGTCTTTTGCGCCCCTGAAGGGCCATGGCCCCCGGCGCGCACCCGTTTTGTTGCCGGCTCAAGCCTACGGGGGCGCGGTTAAGATTTGCTTTCGGGGATCTTGAAAAACGCTCGCGCATCCATCCCCACACCCCAATCATGGAAGATCACGGGTGGTTGGCAGGGGCAAGGCTGGTTTTTGAGACAGTTGATGGAGATGCCCTTTCGCCAATGGCGGGCCTTGCGGTCTTTTTCAAGGGAATCATCCGCTGGCATAATCGCGCCCGCCGAAAATGGCCGAGCCGACGCGCACATGGGTGGCGCCCAGGCGGATGGCGGTGTCGAAATCCCCGCTCATGCCCATGGAGAGCTTGTCCAGCCCGTTGCGCAGGGCGATCTTTTCCAGCAGGGCGAAATGCGGCGCGGGTTCTTCGTTCACCGGCGGGATGCACATCAGGCCGATGACATCGAGCCCGTGCTCCGTTCGGCATTGGGCGATGAATGCATCCGCATCCTGTGGCGCCACACCGGCCTTTTGCGGCTCCTCGCCGGTGTTGACCTGGATGAACACCGGCAGATGCCTGCCCTGCCTGTCCATTTCCTTTGCCAGCACATGCGCCAGCTTGGGCCTGTCCACGGTGTGAATGACATCGAACAGGGCCACCGCCTGGCGCGCCTTGTTGGTCTGCAAGGGGCCGATGAGATGCAGCTTTACATCCGGGTAGTCTTCCCTGAGTGCCGGCCATTTGGCCTGCGCCTCCTGCACGCGGTTTTCGCCGAACACCCGCTGGCCCGCATCGAGCACCGGCCGGATGACATCCGCCCCGTGAGTCTTGGAAACGGCCACCAGCGTCACCTCCTGTTCCTCCCGCCCGGCCGCCGCGCAGGCCTTGCGGATCTGCTCACGCACCAGCTTGAGCCCGGCGGCGCCTTTTGCTTCATGATTGCTCATCGGCGTTGTCTCCATGTTGCCCATGCATCCGGCCATCTTGCGCCTTGTGGCAAGTGCTGTTACTCACTTTCCCACACCTTCATACAGGGTGCCTTTCATGATTCATAGCTTGAGGCGAGTTCTAGGAAGGATCGTTTCGAGAAGCGCAGTTGACTTGAATTGTCAATGAGCATCGCAGAAACGTTCCTGACAACGAAATCGGCCAAGATATGGATCAGGAGAGGGACCCTGATGGATTCCATCCACTGGACGGGCAAGGACAAATCCCGATGAGCAACGAGCGCTACAACCCGCGCACCGCCGAGCCGCGCTGGCAGAAGGCATGGGAAGAGGCCGGCATCGCCAGGGCCGATGAAAGCCACGACAAGCCGAAATTCTATGTCCTGGAGATGTTTCCCTATCCTTCCGGGCGCATTCACATGGGCCATGTGCGCAATTACACCCTGGGCGACGTGCTGGCCCGCTACAAGCGTGCCCGCGGATTCAATGTCCTGCACCCCATGGGCTGGGACGCCTTCGGCATGCCCGCCGAGAACGCCGCCATGGACCGCGGCATCCATCCCGGCACGTGGACCTATGACAACATCGCCCACATGAAGGGCCAGCTCAAGCGGCTGGGCTTTTCGCTCGACTGGTCGCGCGAGTTCGCCACCTGCGATCCTGCCTACTACAAGCACGAACAGGCCATGTTCCTCGATTTTCTCGACAAGGGACTGGCGGTGCGCAAGAGCGCCCAGGTCAACTGGGATCCGGTGGATCATACCGTGCTGGCCAACGAGCAGGTGATCGATGGGCGCGGCTGGCGCTCCGGAGCCTTGGTGGAAAAGCGCGAGCTTTGGCAATGGTTCCTCAAGATCACCGATTATGCCGAGGATCTTCTGGCCGGCCTGGAGGAGCTGGACAAGTGGCCGCAGAAGGTCAAGCTGATGCAGCGCAACTGGATCGGCCGCTCCGAGGGCATGCGCTTCTCTTTCAGGCTGCTCGATGAACAGGGCCAGGAGCTGCCCGGGCGCCTGCCCGTCTTCACCACCCGCCATGACACCATTTTCGGGGCCTCTTTCGTCGCTCTTTCCGCCGATCATCCCATCGTCAGGGAGCTGGCCGAAAAGGATGAGGCCATCGCCGCCTTCCGCAAGGAATGCGCCGCCCTTGGCACCTCCGAGGAGGCCATCGAAAAGGCCGAGAAGAAGGGCATCAGGCTGCCGCTTTGGGCCCGGCATCCCTTCCTGCCGGAGGTCAGGCTGCCGCTCTATGCCGCCAATTTCGTGCTCATGGGCTATGGCGAGGGCGCCATTTTCGGCTGTCCGGCCCATGACCAGCGCGATCTGGATTTCGCCCGCAAGTATGATCTGCCGG
Organism: Hyphomicrobiales bacterium; assembly: GCA_026987255.1. Classification (GTDB taxonomy): domain Bacteria; phylum Pseudomonadota; class Alphaproteobacteria; order Rhizobiales; family Aestuariivirgaceae; genus Thermopetrobacter. The sequence continues at coordinate 3,223 of JALSNA010000167.1, forward strand.
TCATTCCGGTGGTCTGCCCGAAGGACGTGCCGGCGGACAAATGCGAGATCGGCGAGACGGCCCTGACCGAATCGGAGGGGGCCGGCATGGTCATGATCAACTCCCGGTTCCTCGATGGCCTCACCGTGCCGCAGGCCAAGGAGGAGATCGCCCGGCGCATGGAGGAAATGGGCATCGGCGAGCGCAAGGTGAACTACCGCCTGCGCGACTGGGGCGTATCGCGCCAGCGCTACTGGGGCTGCCCCATCCCGGTGATCCACTGCGAGGATTGCGGTATCGTGCCGGTGCCGCGCGAAGATCTGCCCGTGGTGCTGCCCGAGGATGTCAGCTTCGACAAGCCGGGCAATCCCTTGGAGCATCATCCCACCTGGAAGCACGTGGATTGCCCCCGATGCGGCAGGCCGGCGCGGCGCGAGACGGACACCTTCGATACCTTCATCGACAGCTCGTGGTATTATGCCCGCTTCACCTCGCCTCATGCTAAGGATACGCCGGTGGAGCCGCAAGCGGCGCAATACTGGCTGCCGGTGGATCAGTATATCGGCGGCATCGAACATGCCATCTTGCACCTGCTCTATTCG
>JALSNA010000168.1 GCA_026987255.1 Hyphomicrobiales bacterium
TGGCCTTCGGCGCCGGCGCGGCGGCGGCCTCCTTCATCTGGTTCTTCGCGCTGGGCTATGGGGCGCGGCTCCTGACGCCGCTGTTCGCCAGACCCGCCGCATGGCGCGTTCTCGATGCCCTGATCGCCCTTGTCATGTTCACCCTGGCGGCGCGGCTGCTGCTGGCGGCATGAGCATCCGGGCGTCTCCATTGACTGTCCGAGGATGGACACGCAAGCGTTTTTCAAGACCTCCATCTGGCGCAAGGCCCGCTTGCGCGCTATCCTTGTGGCATGAGCAAAGGGTTCAAGGACATTGCGAACAGGCCGGGCAAGCCCCATTACGCGGGCCATCGCGAACGCCTGCGAGAGCGCTTCAGGCAGGCTGGCGCCGATGCCCTGGCCGATTACGAGCTTTTGGAACTGGTGCTCTTTCGCGCCATTCCGCGGCGCGACTGCAAGCCGCTGGCCAAGGCCCTGATCGCCCGTTTCGGCTCCTTCGCCGAAGTCATCTCCGCCCCCGAAGCGCGGCTGGCGGAGGTGCGTGGCGTTGGCGAGGCCATCATCACCGAGTTGAAGATCGTGCGCGCCGCGGCCCTCAAGCTGGCCTCCCAGCAGGCGCGCAAGCGCACCGTCTTTCACGGCTGGAGCGATCTTGTGGATTATTGCCGCGCCGCCATGGCCTATGCCCCGCGCGAGGAATTCCGCATTCTCTTCCTGGACCGCAAGAATGCCCTGATCATGGACGAGGTGCAGCAGGTGGGCACCATCGACCACACGCCGGTCTATCCGCGCGAGGTGGTGCGGCGGGCCCTGGAACTGTCGGCCGCCTCGCTGATCCTGGCGCATAATCACCCCTCCGGCGATCCCACACCGTCGCGCGCCGACATCGAAATGACCAAACAGATCATCGAGGCCGCCGAGCCTTTGGGCATCAAGGTGCACGATCACATCATCATCGCCCGCGATGGCCATGCCTCCATGAAGGGACTGAAGCTCATATGACCGTTGATTCAGACTGTTATGCCGTCATCTTCACATCCAGACTGAACAATGACGCGCAAGGCTACGAGGCCATGGCGGCGCGCATGGTGGAGCTGGCGCGGGCCATGCCGGGTTTTCTGGGCATGGAGAGCGCGCGCGGCGCGGACGGGGCCGGCATCACCATTTCCTGGTGGGAAAGCCTTGAGGACATCGCCCTGTGGAAGGCCCATCCGGAGCACCGGGAGGCGCAGGAACTGGGGCGGAGGCAATGGTATGAAAGCTACCGGGTGCAAATCTGCAAGGTGCTGCGTGACGGGCCGCGCAGGCCGCCGGAGGCCTGAGCCCGCGGCCTTGCTCACCCGCAGCGCACCAGCATGTGCCACTTGCCGTGCGCATGGCGTTGCGTGCCGGGGATGATGCGCCCCTTCTGCCGCCCCGGACAGGCGAAATGGCGCACCGTGGATTTCGCCACCTGCTCGACGATCATCCTGTCCCCCGCCGTGCCGCCCAGGGCGCGGCCAGGGGCGGCGACCGTGACCCTGTGGGCGTTCTTCTCCGGCGCAAAGCGCAAGGAAACCTGATAGACCCTGCCGTTGTAGTTGACCGGCTCGGAGCGGCTCGCCCGCGCCACCTGTGGCGAGGAGGTCACCCGCACGCCATTGTCCGCCCTGGCGCAGGCCGAAAGGGCCGCTGCCAGCAGGATGAGGGCCAGTTTCGTCTTCATGATCACATCCGTCCCCGGTCATTTTTGCGAATCACGGGCTCAAGGTGCCCTTTTGCCCTTTGCCGCGCAAGCCTGGCGTGGCAAAAAGCGGCACGGACCCTGTTGACATCCCGCAAGCGATTCGAGAGCCGCCATGCCCCTGCACGATCTGGAAAAGACCCTGGCCGCCCGTGTTTCCGGCTTCGAGGAGGCCGCCATCCTGCGCATGTCGCGCAAGGCGCGCAAGCTGCGCGCCCAGGGCGTGGACATCGTCTCCATGACCATCGGCGAGCCGGATTTCGACACCCCGGAGCACATCCGCAAGGCCGCCTGCGCCGCCATGGACGAAGGCTGGACGCATTATGCCCCCATCCCCGGCCAGGTAGAGCTGCGCGCCGCCCTGGCACGGAAGCTTGGGGCAGAAAACGGCCTGAGTTACACCGCCGATGAGATCGTCGTCACCAATGGCGCCAAGCAGGCCATCACCAACGCCATCTTCTCGCTGGTGGAGGATGGCGACGAGGTCATCCTGCTGGCCCCCTTCTGGGTGGCCTACGAGGGCGTGATCCGCATGGCCGGGGGCACGCCGGTGGTTCTGTCCTCCAGCTTCGAGAGCAACTACAAGGTCTCCGCCACCCAGATCGCCGCCGCCATGAGCGAACGCACCAAGCTGGTGATCATCAACTCGCCCTCCAATCCGTCGGGCATCGTGCTCTCGGCCACCGATCTGCGGGCCCTGGCCAATGTCATCCGCGCCCATCCCAGGGCCATGGTGCTCTCCGACGAGATTTACGAATATATCGTCTTCGATGGCCACAAGGCCGGCTCCATCGGCGCGCTGCCCGGCATGAAGCCGCGCACCGTCACCGTCAACGGCTTTTCCAAGGGCTTCGCCATGACCGGCTGGCGGCTGGGCTATGCCGCCGCCCCGCCCGCCCTGGCGCGCGCCATGGCCAAGATGCAGGGAGCCTTCACCGCCGGCGCCAATGCCTTCGTGCAGCGCGCCGCCATCGCCGCCCTGGAAGGCCCGCGCGACGCTGTCGCGGCCATGCGCGAGGCCTACGAGGCGCGCCGCAAGCTGATGATGACCTGGCTGACCGCCATTCCCGGATTGCGCGTGCATGCGCCGCAAGGGGCCTTTTATGTCTTTCCGGATGTCAGCGCGGCCCTGGCGGCGGCCCGCAGGCGCGGCATAGCCCATGATGACACCGGATTGTGCGACTGGCTCCTGGAGCGCCACCATGTGGCCACCGTGCCGGGCAGCGCCTTTGGAACGCCCGGTGCGATCCGGCTGTCCTTCGCCGCCTCCACGGAGGAACTGAAGAAAGGCCTGGAGCGCTTCGCCACGGGGCTGGAAGAGCTTCAGGGCTGATCTCAGGCCGCCGCCCTTTCGCTCCTTGCAAAGCCCGGCAGGGCGGGGATGGCGGCATCGAACTCATCCACGTGGGAAATGGCCCCGCCGCGCTTCGTCCACAGGCGGATGCGGGCAATGCGCTCATCGCCATATACGGCCACCAGGCGGCCCAGATCGCGCAATTGCGCCAGCAGGGCATCGGGGCGGCACCGGATGCGGCCATTGACGAAAATGACATCGAAGGGCGCTTCCCGCTGCCAGCCAGCGGCCAGCGGCCCGGTGACGCACACCGCATTGGTCACCCCTTGCGCCTCCAGATTGGCGCTGGCCGCCTGCGAGAGCGCCTCGTCCGCCTCCACGGCGATGACCGACTGCGCCAGGGCCGCCAGAACGGCGGTGGCATAGCCGGTGGCGCAACCGATGTTCAGCACGCAATCTTCCACGCCCGGCGCGGCCAGTTGCAGCATGCGGCCGAAGGTGCGCGGCTCCATGAGATACCGCGCGTTGCCAGCCGCATCCGTGGCCACGCACAGATTCTTGTCGGCATAGGCAAAATCGCGCATGGCCCGGGGCACATAGGCCTCGCGCGGCGTGGCCCGAAGGGCCGCAATCACCCGCGGATCGATGACCCCGTTGGTCTGCACCTGGGATTTGACCATGTTCGTCCGCGCCAGGGCAAAATCCATCATCAGCCTGCACCTCTCCTCGTGGCCGCGCATCACGGGCCGGTTTCGTTTCATGAGATGAAATACCCAAAGCGCGGCTCTTGTCCAGCCCTGATTT
>JALSNA010000169.1 GCA_026987255.1 Hyphomicrobiales bacterium
GTCTTTACCAAAGGGGCCGCCACATACTACCGGGCGCGCTTTGCAGGCTTCGGCAAGGCCTCCGCCTGGCGCACCTGCAGGATGATGAAGCGCAAGAAGGTCTCGTGCTTCGTTCTGGCGCCCAAGACGCTGTGACCCGCGGCCTGTCACGGCTTTTTCCCGCATGGTGGCATGAACGGATGCAACCTTGTGGCGTGGCAACCTGTCCGCTTGATCAGGCAGGCCGGATTTGGCATGCTCTGGACAAGGTTGCAGCTACTGGCCCCAAGGAGCGCGAATCATGTCCATGTGGAAAAACCTCCCGCGTCTGGTGCGGTTCATTCTTCGCAACATCGCCCTCGGTATAGGGGTTGGCTGGGCCTTGCTGAGCGCCTTGCTGTGGTCCGACATGGGAGGCATCCGTACGCTCATCTCCCATTCCGCAAACGGCTTTATCCCGCTCTATCTGCTCTTTGGCGGCTTTGCGGTGACCTTCGGGCCGGCGGCGGTGGCATCGGCTGTCCTTCTGGGCCACGAGTTTCGCGATGACGACGACATGGACAAGGCCAGCAAGGCCCCGGTGACGGATCTGGAGCCGTTGCCGGCGAAGGCCGCCGCCAGGATCCGCTGAACGCGACTTCAGCCCTCTCCTTTCCCCGACTGGCGCCCCGAAGGTGGCGCGATTCACATGGCCGTTCCATGAGCGCAACTTTGAAAATGGCCGCAGGCTCGATTGCCGCGGGGCTCATTGTCTTTGCCATGAAATATCTGGCCTGGATGATGACCGGCTCGGTGGCGCTCTATTCCGATGCGCTGGAAAGCATCGTCAACGTGGCGGCGGCGCTGGCGGCCACGGCGGCCATCTGGGTCGGCCAGCAGCCCCCCAGCGAGGCGCGCCCCTATGGGCATTACAAGGCGGAATATTTTTCCGCCGGGCTCGAAGGGGCCCTGATCGTCATTGCCTCCGTGGCGATCTTCCATGAAGCCCTTGGGGCTTTCTCCCGCCCGCATGCGCTGGAGTGGAAAAACCCCGGCATGCTGGTCAACGCCGCCGCCGGGGTTGTCAACGGATTGTGGAGCTGGGCGCTGATCAGGCAGGGGCGCAAGCTGAACTCTCCCGCCCTGGTGGCCGATGGCAAGCACCTTCTTGCCGATGTGCACACCTCCATCGGTGTGCTGGGAGGCGTGATCGTGGCGGCGGTGAGCGGCTGGTACATTCTCGACCCGCTGATCGCCATGGCGGTTGCCGCGCATGTCCTGTGGGCCGGGTGGAAGCTGATGCGCGATTCGGCCGCCGGGCTCATGGATGCCGCGCCGGACAGGAAAACAATGGACAAGATCCGCAAGACCATAGAAGCTTCGGCCAGGGGCGCACTGGAGTTCCACGACCTGAAAGCGCGCGCTGTGGGGCCCATGGTGTTCATCGATTTTCACCTGGTGGTGCCCTCGGCGATGAGCGTGCAGGATGCCCATGGCATCTGCGACGCCATAGAAGAGGCCTTGCGGAATGCCATCGGGGATGTCAGCGTCTCCATCCATGTGGAACCGGAAACCGAAGATGCGGGCGGGCGTCAGGGCGCCGTGCTCATGCACCGGTGTGCCCCGGTTCCGCCTGCCCCGAGAATGAAGCAGGAAATCCCTTCCGCCCGAACCTGATGCCGAAAAAGGAAAGATCATGAGCGATCCGGCCATCGGAGTGGCCCTGGGCGGCGGCGCGGCGCGCGGGCTGGCGCATATTCCGGTTCTCGAGGCGCTGGACGATCTGGGAATTTCACCGGCGGTCATCACCGGCTCTTCCATGGGGGCGCTGGTGGGCGCGGCCTATGCCTCCGGCATCACGGCCCGTGAACTGCGCGAGCATGCCCTCCAGGTGCTGGGCAATCCACGCAAGGCGGCAAGGCGCATTCTCACCGGTGGCGAGACGAGTCCGCTGTCGTTGCTCAATTTTTCCATCTCGCGCCCGGTGATGATCGACGGAACAGCCCTGGCCGGACTCATCATGCCTGAAAACACGGCGCGGCGGGTGGAGGAGACGCAGATTCCCTTCATGGTCACGGCGACGGATTTCCATGGCGCTTCGGAACTGCTCATCCGCGAGGGGAACATGCTTGAGGCGGTGGCCGCCTCCATCGCCATTCCCGGCGTCATCGCCGCTCCCAGATGGCACGGGCGCCTTCTGGTGGACGGAGCCATGGTCAATCCGGTGCCCTTCGACCATGCGCGTGATTTTGGCTGCGATATCGTCATTGCGGTGGAGGTCACCGGCAAGCCATATGCCGGCAAGAGGAAAAAGCCCGGCGCCACGGCCCTGGTGCTGGGGGCCACGCAGATCATGCAATTGCAGATCGCGGCGCTGAAACGGCGGCTTCATCCGCCGGATATCTGGATTGCGCCGCCGGTCGACGCCTTCCGCGCCCATGAGTTCTTCAAGGTGAAAGAGATTCTGCAAGCGGCGGAACCGGTCCGCGAAGAAACCAAAACGCTGATCGCGCAAATTGTGGAAAACCGCCGTTGAGGGCGCACCGGGCAGGCCGTGCAGCCAAAACCAGCCATTGACCCCATGGGCCTTTGCGTGTAACGCTCGGGTCATCGTGCAGCGTTCCGTTTGAAGGGACTGAAAGCCATTCCGGTGCGGCCGACCCAAATCGGGGGCCAAGTCCGGATGCTGCCAGATTCGCCCAGAAGCGGATCCTGCCTTGTCACCCTCAAGGAGGATCTTGTCATGAAAAGCCTTTTTGCTTCCCTCGTCATCCTGTCCGCGAGCGCGGCGGGCGCCCTGGCCCATCCGGGGCATGTGCTCGATGCCGGACAGGGCCATTCCCACATCAGCGGCTATGCCGCCCTGGGGCTGGCCGCCATCGGCCTTGCCGGTCTGCTGGCGCAGAAAATCGCCAGGCGCCGCCGGGCCCGTCTCCATGGCTGAAAAAACCGGTCTGATGATCTGTGGCCACGGTTCGCGCGATGCGCGCGCCGTGGCCGAGTTCGCCCGCCTGGCCGCGGACGTGCGCGCCAGGGTGGGCGATGTCTGGCCGGTGGAGCATGGCTATCTGGAGTTCGCCACTCCCATCATCCGCAACGGCCTGGACAAGCTGCGCGATCAGGGGTGCTCGCGCATCCTGGCGGTGCCGGGAATGCTCTTTGCCGCCGGGCACGCCAAGAACGACATCCCCTCGGTGCTCAACCGCTACGGGGCCGAGCATGGCCTGCGCATCGATTATGCGCGCGAGCTGGGGCTCGATCCGAAGATGCTCAGGGCCGGGGCGGAGCGCATCGGGCAGGCCGAGGCGGGCGCGGCGCGCAAGGTCTCGCGCCATGACACCCTGCTCATGGTGGTGGGCCGCGGCTCGTCCGATCCGGACGCCAATTCCAATGTCTGCAAGCTCACCCGCATGCTGGCCGAGGGGATGGGCTTCGGCTGGGCCGAGACGGCCTATTCCGGCGTCACCTTCCCGCTCGTCGCCCCGGCGCTGGAAAGAGCGGTGCGGCTGGGCTTTGCGCGCATCATCGTCTTTCCGTGGTTCCTGTTCACCGGCATTCTGGTCGAGCGCATTTACGCGGCGGTGGACGAGGCGGCAAGGGCCTTTCCCGAAACCGAGTTCATCAAGGCGCCCTACCTGAACAACCATCCGCTGGTGGTGGAGACCTTCATCGAAAGGGCGAAAGGCATCCTTGAGGATGATACGGCCATGAACTGCGGCCTGTGCAAGTATCGCACTCAGATCCTGGGCTTCGAATCGCAGCTGGGCGAGCCGCAGATGAGTCACCATCACCACGTGGAGGGAGTCCTGAGGCGCGAAAAAAACACGCATGACGGGCATACTCATGATCATGGTCATGGACATGACCATGGGGAATCCCATATAGTCGATTCTGAATATGATCACGGTCATCACCATCACCACGGTGGGCATGACCATCACCATGCGCCCTACCCCCATGCGGATCACCCGCTCGGCCCGCGCACGCTGAAAAAGGATTGACGGATGCAATTCCTCAACGATCCGGAGGAGATCACCCGGCGCTCCTTCGAGATCATTGGCAGCGAGGTCGATCTGAGCGCGCTTCCCGAGGATGTGCGGCGCATTGTCGTGCGCATCGTGCATTCTTGCGGCATGACGGCCATCGTGGATGCCCTGCGCATCGATCCGGGGCTTTACGAGACGGTGCGCGCGGCGCTGAGCGATGGCCGCCCCATCCTGGTGGACAGCGAAATGACCAGGGCGGGCATCATCCGCCGCTTTCTGCCGCCTGGCGCACAGGTGATCTGCAAGCTCAATGACGCAGATACCATCGAGACGGCGCAGCGCCTGGGGGTGACGCGCACCGCCGCCGCGGTGGCCCACTGGCGGCCCCTTCTCAAGGAGGCGGTCTGCGTCATCGGCAATGCCCCAACGGCCCTGTTCACCCTGCTGGAAATGATCGACAACGGGGCGCCGAAACCTTGTGCCATCATCGCCTTTCCGGTCGGCTTCGTGGGGGCGGCGGAATCCAAGGAGGAGCTGGACAAGAACCCGCGCGGGGCGCAGATCGCCACCTTGCTGGGCCGGCTGGGCGGAGCCGGGATGGCGGCGGCGGCGCTCAACGCCATTACCTCCATGGCGGCGGAGGCGGGCGCATGGACAAGCTAGGCAGACCCGCTCCGGTGAGCGTCATCGGCATGGATGACGGCGGCCTGGCCAACCTGGGGATGGCCGCCACGCGGGAGCTTTTCAGCGCCGACGTGATCTATACCTCACGGCGTCTGGCGGCGCTTTTGCCCGAGCACCTGCAGGAGAACTGCCGGCTTTGGCCCTCGCCCTTTGCCTTGCCCGCAGCCGACATCGCGGCGCGGCGCGAGGCGGGCGATTCGGTTGCCGTGCTGCTCAGCGGCAATCCTTTCTGGCATGGCGCGGGGCCGCTGCTGGCCGATGCCATCCCGGCGGGGGAGATGCAGGTCTATCCGGCGCCTTCCGCCTTTTCCCTCGCCGCGGCGCGCATGGGCTGGGCCTTGCAGGAGGTGGAGACCTTCTCGGCCCATGGCAGGCCGGTGCAGCGGCTGGAGCTGCACTTGCGGCCAGGGGCCCGCCTGCTCGTGCTCACCCAGAATGAAACCAGCCCGTTGAAAGTTGCGCGTTTGCTGATCGAAAGGGGATTCGGGCAAAGCCGCATGAGCATCCTGGCCAATCTTGGCGGGGCGGCGGAGCGGCGCATTCACGCCACGGCGCAGGATGTTGCGCAAATGGACGAAGAGGATATTCCCCCCCTGCATGTGCTGGCCATCGAGGTCATGGCCGATGACGAGGCCACCATCCTGCCGCTGACGCCGGGACTTGCCGATGATGCCTTTTTGCATGACGGGCAGATCACCAAGCAGACCATCCGCGCGGTGACGGTCTGCGCGCTGGCCCCGCTGCCGGGGCAGCTCTTGTGGGATGTCGGGGCGGGCAACGGCACGGTGTGCGTGGAATGGGTGCGGGCCACGCGAGGCCGGGCGCGCGCCATCGCCATAGAACGCGACATGGCCCGCTGCGCGCGCATAACGGAAAACGCCCGCAGACTGGGGGCGCTGGACATCGAGGTCATAGAAGGATCCGCCCCGGCGGCCCTTGATGGACTGGAGCAACCGGACGCCATTTTCATTGGTGGAAACGCCGGTTGCGACGACACTTTCAACTTCTGCCTCAAGGCGCTCAAGAGCGGGGGAATCCTGGTGGCCAATGCCGTGACCACCCAGGGCGAGGCGGCCTTGCATGAGCGCCACCGCAGGCTGGGCGGCGATCTGGTGCGCCTCGATGTCTCCCATGCCGCCCCTCTGGGCGGCGGCAGCGCCATGCGCCCGGCGCTGCCGGTGACGCAACTGCGGCTGCGCAAGCAGGCCTGAGCGCGGGTTGATGCGCGCCGGGTTTTGTGCGATTGGCTGAGGAGCGCAGAGCCAAGAACATCTGGACGACATCATGCATGGCACCCTTCATGGCCTGGGGCTGGGCCCTGGCGATCCTGAACTGATCACCCTGAAAAGCTGGCGCATCCTGTCCATGGCCGAGGTCATCGCCTGGCCACGGGGGCCAAGCGGCGAAAGCCGGGCGCGGGCCACGGCTGCGCCCTTCATCCCCGATGACGTGGTGGAGATGGCCGTGCCCATTCCCTTCGGAGAAACGCAAGAGGCGCTCGATGCGGCCTATGACGCGGCCGCGGAGGACATCCGCGCCCACCTGGCGGCGGGGCGCGATGTGGCCTTCATCTGCATGGGCGATCCGCTGTTCCACGGCAGCTTCATCTATCTGGCCGAACGGCTGCGCGGGGATTTTCCCGTCAAGGCGGTGCCCGGCGTCATGGCCCCATCGGCCTGCGCGGCGGCCATCGGGCGGCCCCTGGCCTGCAAACAGGGCGTTTTCAAGGTGCTTCCGGCCACCATGGCGCAGAAGGCCCTGGGCGCCGAACTGAGCGCAGGAGGCGGGACCATCGCGATCATCAAGGCCGGGCATCATTTGCGCGCCCTGCGCGGGCTGCTCGACGAGGCCGGGCTGCTCGATCGCGCCTATGCGGTGGAGAATGCCGGACGGGAGGATGAGCGCATTGCGCCCTTGCGCGATTGCGGCGATGATGCGCCCTATTTTTCCACCGTCATGGTCTTTGGAGAAGCGGCGTGAGCGCCCCTTTGCCCTGCATTATCGCCCTTGGGCCGCAATCGGAAGGGCTGGCGCGGCAGCTGGCCTCGGCCCTGCCGGGCGAGGCGCTCATTGCGCCCGCCGATCCCGTGGCGGCCATGCGCGAGGTTTTCATGGCCGGCCGGCCGCTCATTGGCCTGTGTGCGTCGGGCATACTCATCCGCGCCCTTTGCGGCCTGCTGGCGGACAAGCGCGCCGAGCCGCCGGTCATCGCCGTTTCCGCCCACGGAAAGGACATCGTGCCGCTGCTGGGCGGCCATGGCGGGGCCAACGAGCTGGCGCGGCGCATCGGCTGGATCACCGGCGGGTATGCGGCCATCACCACGGCCACGGACAACCGCTTTCATCTGGCCCTGGACGATCCGCCCAAGGGCTACCGGCTGGCCAATCCGCAGGACGTGAAGGCTTTCGCCGCCGCCCTGTTGCGCGGCGAGACGGTGCGCCTGGAGGGCCATGCCCCGTGGATTTCCCGCTCCGGCCTGCCGCTGAAGGCGGATGGCCCCTTGCGCATCACGGTGACGGAAAAGGCCTTGAGCGGCTCACCGGGCCATCTGGTCTACCATCCCGCCACCCTTTGCCTGGGGGTGGGCCTGGCGCGCGGCGCGGCTGCCGAAGAGGTTGCCGCGCTGGCCGATGGCTGCATGAAAGAGGCAGGCCTGGCCGGTGCCGCGCTGGCCGCCATGGGCACATTGGACATCAAGGCCGACGAGCCTGCCCTTGCGGCCCTGAGCCGGGAGCTGGGCGTGCCCTTGCGGCTGTTCGATGCGCAAAGGCTGGCGCAAATTGATGTGCCCAACCCTTCCGAAGTGGTGGCGCGCGAGACCGGCACGCCCTCGGTGGCCGAAGCCGCCGCCCTGGCCCTGGCCGGTGATGGCGGCAAACTCATCGTCACCAAGACCAAGAGCGCCAATGCCACCTGCGCCATCGCCCTTGCCCCCCGGCCCGTGACGGACCCGCCCGGAGGGCGGCGCGGGGCGCTTTTCGTGACCGGCCTTGGCCCTGGCGCGCCGGACATGCGCACCCCGCGGGCGGCGCGGGCCCTGATGGAAGCCAGCGACTGGGTGGGCTATGGCCTCTATCTCGACCTGGCCGGGGATCTTGCCGCCGGCAAGAGGCTGCATCCCTTCCCTTTGGGCAAGGAGCGCGACCGGGTGCGCCATGCCCTGAAGCTGGCCGAAGAGGGCCGCCAGGTGGCGCTTTTGTGCTCCGGCGATGCGGCCATCTACGCCATGGCCGCGCTGGTCTTCGAGGAACTGGACAAGGCGGCGCAAGAGGGCGCTTTGGCGCGCTGCGCGGTCGAGGTCATCCCCGGCGTTTCGGCCTTTCAGGCTGCCTCGGCACGGGCCGGGGCGCTCATCGGCCATGATTTCTGCGCCATTTCGCTCTCCGATCTGCTCACCCCCTGGGAGACCATCGAAAAGCGCCTTGCCGCCGCCGCCGCCGGGGATTTCGTCACCGCCCTTTACAATCCGCGCAGCAGGCGGCGCACCCGCCAGCTGGAGCGCGCATTGGAGATTTTCCGCGCCCATCGTCCGCCGTCAACTCCGGTCATCATCGCCGCCAACCTGGGCCGGGAGAATGAAAAGGTGCGCGTCGTGACGCTTGGGCAGAGCGATCCGCGGGAGGTGGACATGCTCTCCATCGTGCTCATCGGCAATGGCGCCTCGCGCATCCTGGTGCGCGGCGACGGGCAGCTGCAGGCCTGGACGCCGCGCGGCTATGGGCGCAAGGAGGAAGCATGAAGGTTCATTTCATCGGCGCAGGCCCCGGGGCGGCCGATCTCATCACCCTGCGCGGCCAAAGGCTGATCGAGACCTGCCCGGTGTGCCTTTATGCCGGTTCGCTGGTGCCGCGCGAGATCATTGCCTCGGCGCCTCAGGGGGCGCGGGTGCTGGACACCTCCGGCATGGACCTGGAGGCCATCGTGGGCGAAATGGCCGCCGCCCATGCAAGGGATCAGGATGTGGCGCGGGTGCATTCTGGCGATCCGTCCATCTATGGAGCCATCGGCGAGCAGATGCGCGCCCTGGACGCTCTGGGCATCCCCCATGACATCGTCCCCGGCGTTCCGGCCTTCGCCGCCGCCGCGGCGGCCCTGAAATGCGAACTGACCCTGCCCGGTATCTCCCAGACCATCATCCTCACCCGCAGCGGCGGCAAGGCCTCGCCCATGCCGGACGGTGAGGAGCTGGAGAAGCTGGCGCGATCGGGCGCCACCTTGGCCATTCATCTGTCGGTGCGCCGGTGCCGCGAGGTGCGGCGCGCCCTGGAGCCGCACTACGGGGCCGATTGCCCGGTGGCCGTCGTCTATCGCGCCAGTTGGCCGGACGAGATGATTCTGCACGGCATGCTTGCCGGCCTGGAGCGGCTGATTCGCAACTCCAAGGTTACCCGCACGGCGCTGATTCTGGTGGGGCGGGTGCTGGAGCCGGGCAAATTCGCCCAGTCGTCCCTCTATCACCCGGATTTTCGCCATTTGCTGCGGCCGGGCGAAAGGAAAAAGTAACCACAGGGGGCATAGTTTCGCTATATATGGCGCATTGACCATATTGGGGGCGATTCCGCGCCTGATATTTTCCGGCTTGCCAGTGGGGGCGGGCATGCAGTGGCAGTTTTCGGTTTTCTGGAGTTTTCATGACCGCAACAGTCGAGAATCTGGCAGATGACCACCGCAAGGGTCTGGCCATCGCCGGCATCGGCGGCATTCTCTTCACCTTCGACATCCCCCTGCTGCGTCTGGCCAATCCCGATCATCTGGTCAGCCAATCGACCTTGATATTCGGCCGCGGCATCTTCCTGTTCATCGCCATTTCCCTGTGGTGGTATTTCTACCGCTGGCGGCGCGGCCACAGGGAGCTGTTCCTCAACGGCTGGCCGGGAATCATCGTGGCCTGCACCAACACCCTGGCCAATATCCTGTTCATCGCCGCCATCAGCCGCACGACGGCGGCCAATCTGGTGTTCATCCTGGCGCTCAATCCCATATTCGCCGCCGTTCTGGCGTGGCTGGTGCTGAAAGAGAAAATCCCCTTCTGGACATGGATTGCGGTGGTTCTGTCCTTTACCGGCGTCGGCATCATTGTCTGGGACGGGCTGATCACCGGCACCTGGGTGGGCGATATCATGGCGCTCATCGTCGCCATGTGCACCGCCGTGGCGCTCACCGTCATCCGCAAGACGGGGCGCAACGTGGTCACGTCCCTGGCCACCGGCTCGCTCGTTTCCGCCCTCATTTCCCTGTGGTGGGCGCAGCCGCTGTTGCTGCCCATGGAAGGCTGGGGATGGCTGGCGCTCAACGGGCTCATCGTCATGCCCCTGGCCTCGGCCCTGATCGCCATAGGGCCGCGCTACATCCCATCGGCGGAGGTGGCCATGTTCTTCCTGCTCGATACGGTGCTCACGCCCTTCTGGATCTGGATGCTGTTCGGCGAGGTGCCCACACACCGCGCCATGGTGGGCGGGGCCCTTGTCATTTCCACCCTGCTGGCCCATTCTGTGTGGCGCTACAAGACCCATCACGCGCATTCATGAGCTCTCACAAGGGGGGTGGATCGTGCCGCGTCATTTGCGTGATCCCTTCGTCATCGCCAAGGCCATCGCCATGCTGGAGGAGGAAATCGGCCAGCTTGGCTTTGCGGCGCACTATCATGACGACTTCGGGCAATTTTCCACCCTGCGCCGGCGCCTGCGCGAAGGGGCCCAGGCGCCCTTGTTCGATCCGGCCGTGACGACGCTCGATCCGGCGCGGGCCTTCTGGATGTCCGTCACGGACAAGGAGGGGCAGGTGCGCGCCCTGCAGGCCTTCCGGCTCGATCTGGCCGATCCGGATCTGGGAGAATGGGCGCTGGGCTGGGTTCTGGGCATCTACCTGAAACGCAACGAACTGATCATTCCGGCCAATCTGACGCCGCCGGAGAGCTCCATCAGCCATCGCATTCGCGGGCCGGTGGTCTATCATGGCGAATTGTGGGTGGAGCGCAAGGTGCGGGCGCGCAAGCTGGTGGAGCTGTTCTCCAAGCTCGGCATGCTGCTGGCCCTGGTCAAGTGGCAGCCGCGCGCCATCTGGGCCTTGATCGGCAACGCCATGGCCACCCGCGGGCACATGATCCGCATGGGCTATGTGCGCATGGAGCCCGGCTTCATGCGCTGGCAGTTCGTGCCGGAGGCGGCCGACACCAACGAATGGCTGGGCCTGGCGGAGGCCGAATCCCTGGAGCAGATGGCGCTTGATCTGATTGACGATCCATCGTGAGCGCTTCACGCTTCGCGCACCAGGGTCCACAAACTGGCCAGCTCGGCGGAGTTTTCCGCCTGCATCTTGATCAGGGCATTGTGGCGATGGATCTCCACCGTTTTCTGGCTGATGCCAAGCTGGGAGGCAATTTCCCTGTTGGGCAAACCCAGGGAGATGAACTCCGCCACCTGCCTTTCCCTTTTCGTCAGCCTGGCCGAGCGGGCAAGAATGTCGCGCAGCGCGGCCTTTTCCGCCAGCCTGCGCCTGTGCTCGGCAATGGCCTCGCGCACACGATCGAGCAGCAGCTGATCATTGCAGGGCTTTTCCAGGAAATCGAAGGCTCCGGCCTTGAAGGCCCTGGCGGCCATGGGAATATCGCCGTGGCCGGTTAGAAATATGAGGGGAATGCGCGCCCCCTGCCGGTTCAGGACTTCCTGCAAATCCAGTCCCGAAAGACCCGGCATGCGGATGTCGAGCAGAAGGCAGCCCGGATGGCCACCACGATAGGCAACGGCGAAGGCATCGGCGGTGGCGTATCCCTTTGCCTTCAGGCCGATGGATTCGATCAGCCAGCACAGCGAATCGCGCATGGCGTCATCATCGTCCACCACGTGCACGATGGGTGGCTGCGTCATGCGGACTCCTCCTTGAGCGGCAGGGAAAAGACCACCGTCAATCCCTTCCCGGTTTCGTTGGCCGCCGCGCCGATGCGGCCGCCATGATTATGAACAATGGAGCGGGATATGGAAAGGCCCAGGCCCATGCCCTTCTCGCGGCTGGTCTGGAAGGGCTCGAACATGGGTTCGATCTCCTCCTCCGGCAGGCCCGGGCCGGTATCGCTGATGGCCACGCGCACCATGGCGCCATCACGCGAGGTGGCAATGGTCAACTGGCGCGGCGCGCCGGGGGGATTGGCGCTCATGGCCTCCAGGGCGTTGCGGATGATGTTGAGCGCCACCTGCCCAATGGCCACCGCATCGGCGGGCACAGGCGGCAAGTCCTGTGCGTAGCGGGTGATGACGCGCACACCGGCGGCGCGAATCCCGGCACAGAGAAGATCCAGCGCATCTGCCAGAATGGCGTTGATGTCCGCCGCGACGCGCTTTTGCTGTGGGGCGCTCATGAACCCCCGGATACGCTTGAGGATGCGCCCGGCATGCTCGGCCTGGCGGGAGATTTCACGCAAGGGCTTTTGCAATACGGACGGATCGGCCCCGGAAGCCAGGGCGCGGCGGCAGCCGGCGGCATAATTGCCTATGGCCCCCAGTGGCTGGCTGATTTCATGGGCAAGGCCGGAAGCCAGTTCGCCAAGGGTCACCTGGCGCGACACGTGGGCCAGCTCGGCAAGCCGCAGGCGGGCTTTCTGCTGGCTTTCCTTCAGGGCGCGGGTGCGTGCGTGAACGAGATATTCCACCCTGGAGACGTGCAAGATGGCCAGCAACAGCAAGACGCCGGCGAAGGCGAACCAGCCCCAGTTGCGGCTCAGGGTCTCCAGCAGGACATTGCCCAGATTGACCTGATAGGGGCCGATGCGCAGTTTCTTGAACAGTTCGTGCACCGGCTGATAGGAGAGCGGAATGGTCCAATGACGCACATTCTCGCCCTTCAGGGCGAGAAGGGCGATGGCCACACGCTTGGCCAGGGCGCGGGAGGTCTCCATGGTCTTGGCGAAGGGCCAGTCGGGATATAGCGGGCTGGACAGGGCGCAATCGAATCCGGCCACCTTGCGCGGGTGAAGGATACGGAAATCCTTCAGGGCGATGCGCCCTTCCGCCGCCATGCTCTCCAGCAGGCAGGCGCGCACGGTTCCGGCATCGCCCTTGCCATCGTGCACCGCCATGACGATCTTGTCCAAAGGCAGCCCCTTGTAGACGAGGGCGCCCATGTCGCGTTGCGGATTGATGCCGGCATCATGAAGAACCCCCCAGGCGATCTGAAAACCACCGAAAGCCTCCGGGCTGGCGGCCAGAAAGGTGCGGCCGCGCAGATCCTTCAGTGAGCGGATCGCCGGATTGCCGGCGCGGGCGAAAATGACCGCGCCTATGGCCGCCCCCGGCTTGCCGGTCATCACTGTCTCCAGGGTGGCCAGACGGGCCGCTCCGTAGCGTTGCTCCAGGGTGACATAATGGCCGGGATTGGTGATGAAGAAGTCCACCTTGCCGGTGCGCACGGCTTCTTCCAGGCCTTTCAGGGTTTTCAAGGGCGCCAGAACGAAGGTTTCTCCCGGCAAGGCGGCATCGAGCGCCCTTATGGTGGGGCTCCAGTCGCGCCGCGCCTTGTCCACGCCACGCCAGGCCAGAACGCCCACAACATGGGTGGCGCTCCATGCGGGAGCCGGAAGGAGCATTGCGGCCAGCAGGAGAAGGCGCAGGAATTTCCAGCATGGTTTCATCGCTCCGGCCTCGCTGGCGCGCATGTTCTGCCGCCGTCAATCGGTCATCAAGGCGCCCTGTTTCCTCTCCGGCAGGGGAGATGTTCCCTGAATCTTGGCGATGACATCTCCGGCATGGGCCAGCCGGTGCAGGTTGCGGGTGAACAACCGGCCCGTCTGGTTGGCCTTGACGGGGGTGCGCCTTGCGGTGAGCGGATCGGCGATATGGGCGATGGGCTCGCCCTTGCGCACCATGGCGCCGAGCGGGCACTCATAGATGATGATGCCGCCCGTGGGCGCGCGCACCAATCCGGTGGCCTCGAAAGGCGCCGCGATACCGGTGAAATCCCCGGCCTCGGCCTCGCCCTGCACAAGGCCGCGCAAAATGAGAAAATCGAAAATGGCGCGGGCATCGGCGCGGGCCAGTTCGTCATCCACATCGAGCTGGCCGCGCAGTTCGATGGTCACGGTGATGGGCAAGGTGCAGGGAATGTCCGCCTCGCGCATGGCAAGGAAGGGCGCGGCCACGGTTTCCTCGAAGGGATTGCCGCCGGAATGACGGGCAAACATGACCACCCCGGCGCGCAGCAGAGCGGCCAGGTCGC
Organism: Hyphomicrobiales bacterium; assembly: GCA_026987255.1. GTDB lineage: Bacteria > Pseudomonadota > Alphaproteobacteria > Rhizobiales > Aestuariivirgaceae > Thermopetrobacter. The sequence continues at coordinate 13,837 of JALSNA010000169.1, forward strand.
GCAAGCCCGGCCAGTGACCGGGGTCGATGTAAAGATGCAGTTCGGCATCGAGATCGGTATGCATGTCGAGAACGATGTCGGCATCATGGGCCAGCTTCATCAGCTCCAGCTTCAGGGCCTCATCCTCGGCATGGGGGGCCTGTTCGTCCAGAAAGCCGCGGATGATGCGGCGCGCCCTTGCCAGGTTCACGGCTGGATCGGGGGTAAATTGCGCCTCTTGCGCCATGACGGCCGCGGTTGCATCGGGCCAGAAGCGGTTGAAATTGCGCCCAGATGGGCAATGGTGGCGGCCCATGTGATGATCGAGCAGAAGCTGGGAAAAGCCGATCGGATTGGCGGCCGGCACCAAAATGATCTCGCCCATGATCCGGTCTTCCTCACCGGCCTGTTGCAAAAGGGCGCGCAGATGCTGGGCGGCAAGGGTGGCGGGCAGCTCATCGGCATGCATCGAGGCCTGAACATAGGCCTTGGGGCCCTTACCTGGGCGGCCGAAGCGGCAAATGGTCAGATCCCTGCGGGTGCCGGGAGAGAATTGCGCAAGCTCGATGGTGGTGCATGACATGTCCCGGCCCTTCCCGTTGCGATCCGTTCAGCGCCGTCTGCGGCGGCGTCTGCGCCCTGCCCCGTTGCCGCCATCCTCGCCATGGTGGCCGTGGGCGCATGTGTGTCCGGCGGCATTCTGCGTCAGCGGGCCGACTTTTGCAATGATGTCCGCGATG
>JALSNA010000170.1 GCA_026987255.1 Hyphomicrobiales bacterium
ATGGCGGCGGGCCGCATCGTGCGCTCCGGCGGCAAGGAACTGGCCCTGGAACTGGAGAAAGAAGGATACGCCGCCTACGTCGAAGACACCGCGGCCTAGAAAGGAAAAAAGGCCCATGCCCCCTCTCAACCGCCTTGCGTATTCTCTGGGTGGCCCAAGAGGGGGCGTGGGCCGGAGCGAGAGAAAACCCCCCTGCGGATTTTCTCACAACAAGGAAAAAAGGCCCATGCCCCCTGCCAACCACTTGCCATAATCTTGGGTGGCCCAAGAGGGGGCGTGGGCCGGAGCGAGAGAAAATCCCCCGCGGATTTTCTCACAACAAGGAAAGAAGGCCCATGCCCCCTCCCAACCGCCTTGCGTATCATCTGGGTGGTTGGGAGGGGGCGTGGGCCGGAGCGAGAGAAAATCCCCCGCGGATTTTCTCACAACAAAAATGAGCAGTAGACCATGACCAAACCCGTCAACAGACTGGCCGCCGAGCAGACATGGCGCGAAGCCTTTCAAGGGTTCGATGCCGGGCCCGCCTGGCTTGCGCCGCACCGCAAGGCGGCCTTTGAGGCCTTTGCCGGTGCCGGCCTGCCCAGCCCGCGCAGCGAGGATTGGCGCTGGAGCGACATCCACCGCCATCTGGCCACGCCCTTCGAGCCTGCCGTGGACATGCCGGAGCCGGACGATATCGCAAGCCTCATGGCGCAAAACCCCTTTGCCCGCCTGGAAGCCTCGCTTTTGGTCTTCGTCAATGGCCGCTTTGCGCCACGGCACTCCCTGGTCAGGCCGCAGGCGGGGGTGGAGATCCTGGCCCTTTCGGTCACGGAGGAAAAGCCCGCCTGGCTCGATCTGTCCCCGCGCGAGGAGGCCATCGATCAGCTCAACCTGGCCTTTGTTACCGATGGCGCGCTGATCCACGTCGCGCCGGGCATGCGCAAGGCCGCTGCCGTGGTCATCCTCAACATCTCGACAGGCGAGGGCACCTCCTGTGCCTTGCGCCATCATCTGCGCATCGACGAGGATGCCGCCTTGACCCTGCACGAGGTGCAGATCGGCACCGGCGCCCATCTGGCCAATGTCGTCACCCATGTCCAGCTGGACGAGGGCGCGCAGCTGACCCGCATCCAGGCCCAGGTGAAGGACGATGCCGCCATCCATCTGGCCAATCTCGATGCGAAAATCGCCGCCCATGCGCAATTGAACGATCTGGCGGTGATCGCCGGGGCGCGCTACCACCGCCAGCAGCAGTTCATCACCTTTGCCGGCGAGCATGGCTTCGCGCGCGCCGATGCCGCCTGGCTGCTGCGCTCCCGCCAGCATGCCGATACCCACATGCTGGTCGATCATGCCGTGCCCCATTGCACCTCGCGCCAGACCTTCAAGTGCGTCATGGACGAGCGCGCCCGCGGCAGCTTCGCCGGCCGCATCCACGTCGCGCCGGGAGCCATGAAGACCGATGGCCAGATGGCCGCCCATGGTCTCTTGCTCGGCGAGATGGCCGAGTTCGACGCCAAGCCGGAGCTGGAGATCTATGCCGATGACGTGATTTGCGCCCATGGCGCGACGACCGGCGCCCTGGATGAAGAGCAGCTCTTCTATCTGCAATCGCGCGGCATTCCTCAGCAGAAGGCCCGCGCCATGCTCATAGCCGCCTTCGTGGCCGAGACCTTCGACGAGGTGGAAAACCCGCCCGCCCGCGAGGCCTTGCAGCACCTGGCCGAAACCTGGCTGACAAGGGGAGAGGGGGCATGACCACGGAATTGAAGGACCGCTATGACATCGAGGCCATACGCGCCGATTTTCCCATTCTGGCCCGCCAGGTGCATGGCAAGCCCTTGACCTATCTGGACAATGGCGCATCGGCGCAAAAGCCGCAATGTGTCATCGATGCCGTCTCGCGCGCCTATGGCGCGGAATATGCCAATGTCCATCGCGGCCTGCATTATCTCTCCAATCTGGCCACGGAGCACTTCGAGGCCGCCCGCGAGACGGTGCGCGCCTTTCTCAATGCCGCCAGCACGGACGAGATCGTCTTCACCCGCAACGCCACCGAGGCCATCAATCTGGTGGCCGCCAGCTTCGGCCGCGAACATATCAAGGAAGGTGACGAGATCATCGTCTCCCTGCTGGAGCACCATTCCAACATCGTGCCGTGGCATTTCCACCGCGAGCGCAAGGGCGCGGTGCTCAAATGGATCCCGGTGGACGACGATGGCCAGCTCATCATCGAGGAATACGAAAAGCTCTTCACCGCCCGCACGAAGATCGTCGCCGTCACCCACATGTCCAATGCCCTGGGCACCATCACGCCGCTGGCCGAAATCATCCGCATAGCCCATGCCCATGGCGTGCCGGTGCTGGTGGACGGCTCCCAGGCGGCGGTGCACATGCCCGTGGACGTGCGCGCCCTGGATGCCGATTTCTATGTCTTTACCGGCCACAAGACCTATGGCCCCTCCGGCATCGGCGTGCTCTATGGCAAGAGCCGGTGGCTGGACAGGCTGCCGCCCTGGATGGGCGGTGGCGAGATGGTCGCCGATGTCGGCCAGGAGGCCATCACCTATGCCGCGCCGCCGCACCGCTTCGAGGCCGGCACGCCGCCCATCGTCCAGGCCATCGGACTGGCCGAGGCGCTGAAATACATGGACAGGGCAGGGCGCGCCGCCATTGCCGCCCATGAGGCGGACCTGTTGCACTATGCCACCGGGAAGCTGGACGAGATCAATGGCCTGCGCATCATCGGCACGGCACGGAACAAGGGCGCGCTCATTTCCTTCGAGATGGAGGGCCTGCACGCCCATGACATATCCATGATCATCGACCGCGAGGGCGTGGCGGTGCGCGCCGGAACCCATTGCGCCCAGCCCATCTTGAAGCGTTTCGGCGTCACCAGCACCTGCCGCGCCTCCTTCGCCATGTACAACACCCGCCAGGAGGTGGACCGTCTGGCCGCCGCCTTGAAAAAGGCGCGGGAATTCTTCATGTGAGGTGTGCCATGACGCAAGCAGACGACAACGCCGCCGCGAAAGACGCCGGAAAGCCGCGCAAGCGGCTCTCGAAGGAGGCGCGCGAGGAGATGAAAAGGCAGCTGAAGCAGGAATTGCGCCTTTTCGCCGATGAGTTGAAAAAGCAGATCAGGAAAAAGGAAGGCCAAAAGCCCTCCCTGGAGGATGCCATGAAAAAGGCCGAAGCCGCTGTCGAGGAAAAGATGAATGCCGAAGCCCTGGCCGCCCGCTCGCGCGACGTCATGGAGGTGAGCGCTCCCGATGCCGGGCAGGCCGAAGATGCCGGGCAGGGCAAGGCGCGGGCGCAAACGGAGAAGGAGAAGAAGGAGCCCAAGGGCCATGAGTCCGCCATTCCGGTGCCGGAGCTCAACCGCCTGACCCAGGAGATCATCGCCCAGCTGAAAACCATATACGATCCGGAAATCCCGGTGGACATCTATGAGCTGGGCCTGATCTACCGCATCGACATTTCCGATGACCATGTCATCACCATCGACATGACCCTCACCGCGCCGGGCTGTCCGGTGGCCGGCGACATGCCCGGCTGGGTGGAAAAGGCGGTCAAGGAGGTGGCCGGCGTCAAGGAGGTGCGCGTCAACCTGGTCTTCGATCCGCCGTGGGACATGTCGCGCATGTCCGACGAGGCCCGCCTGGCCCTGAACATGTGGTAGGAGAACAGATATCATGACCAGACCCCCCGCCATCACCCTGACCGAGGCCGCCGTGGCGCGCATCCGCGCCCTGCGCGAATCCTCCGGCAAACCCGATTCCGGCCTGCGCATTTCGCTGAAGGAGGGCGGTTGCG
>JALSNA010000171.1 GCA_026987255.1 Hyphomicrobiales bacterium
ATCATCTGGGTGGTTGGGAGGGGGCGCGGGCCGGCGCGACGCGCCTCAGCGCACAAAATAGGCCCGCTCCCCCTCCCGGACGCCTCACTTATCCTCTGGGTGGCCGGGAGGGGGAGTGGGCCGGCGCGACGCACTTCCGTGCAAAAATGCAGGCGCGGGCCGGAGCGACGCACCTCCGTGCAAAAATGCAGGCGCGGGGTTTATGGGTTTACGCCCATAAATCCTTCATCCACCGTTAACCATCCCGAAGGATTGCGATTCACAGGCGAGTCCCCGGACTCTTATCCTGTCCCTGCATGACGGCCCCGTGGCCGCCGGTTTGTTGCGTAACTCAGTGGGGGACTGCATGGGCGTTGAATCGAAACAGGACATCAAGCCGCTGTTGAACACCGTTCTGGTGGGCGATTGCATGACCGAGCTGCGCAAGATCCCGTCGCGCTCGGTGGATCTGGTCTTTGCCGATCCGCCCTACAACCTGCAGCTATCCGGCAAGTTGAGCCGCCCCGACCAGTCGCGCGTTCATGGCGTCACCGATGCCTGGGACCGCTTCGATTCCTTTGCCGCCTATGACGAGTTCACCCGCGCCTGGCTGTCGGAATGCCGCCGGGTGCTCAAGGATGATGGGGCCTTGTGGGTCATCGGCTCCTATCACAACATCTTTCGGGTCGGCACGGCCTTGCAGGACCTGGGCTTCTGGATTCTCAACGATGTCATCTGGCGCAAGACCAACCCGATGCCCAATTTCCGCGGCCGCCGCTTCACCAACGCCCACGAGACGCTCATCTGGGCGGCGCGTGGAGAAAAATCCCGCTACCGTTTCAACTACGACGCCATGAAGGCCCTCAACGACGATCTGCAGATGCGCTCCGATTGGCTCTTGCCCATCTGCAGCGGTTCGGAGCGCCTCAAGGGCGAGGACGGGGCCAAGATCCATCCCACCCAGAAGCCCGAAAGCCTGCTGCACCGGGTCATCCTGGCCTCCTCCGCGCCGGGCGATGTCATTCTCGATCCCTTCTTCGGCACCGGCACCACTGGCGCGGTGGCCCGCCGTCTGGGGCGCGATTTCATCGGCATCGAGCGCGATCCGGCCTATGCGGAAGCGGCGCGCAGGCGCATCGGCAAGGTGCGCCGCCTGCAGGGGGACGCCATCCAGGTCACCCGGGGCAAGCGCGCCCTGCCGCGTGTGCCCTTCGGTGCCCTGCTCGAGCGCGGACTGCTCAAGCCTGGCGGCAAGCTCTATGATCCCTCCGGCCAGCACGCGGCGCGCATTCGCGCCGATGGCTCGCTGGTGTGCAAGGACGCCACCGGCTCCATCCACAAGATCGGCGCCCACGTGCAGGGGCTCGATGCCTGCAATGGCTGGACTTTCTGGCGGGTGCGCAAGGGCGGCAAGCTGATCCCCATCGACCTGCTGCGCCAGCAGGTGCGCGCCGAGATGAAGGAGCTGGCCTGAGCGCCTATTTTGCCGCCAGCGCCACCCGCAGAGCCTTGCGCATCACCGTGGGCAATCCGGCTTGCTCCACCTGCGCGCCCGGCCGCCACTGAAAGGCTCCGGGCACGGCAAAATCCATCGCCACCGGCGCAGTTGCGCGCAGCACCGCAAGGCGCAGGGAAAAATGCGTGAAGACATGGCGCACCGGGGTGGCGATGGCGCAATAGTCCAGCCCGAAGGGCGCTTGCCCCTGCCAGGCCCTGGCCCATGCGTCACCGCTGCCATCCCATCCGCGCGAGGGCAGCTCCAGCATGCCGCCCAGCATGCCGCGCGATGGCCTGCGCCGCAAGAGCACGGCGCCATCGGCGCGGGTGATGAAGAAGGCCTCGCCAGTGCGCCGCGGGCGGGGCTTTTTCGCCGCCTTGCGCGGCAAGGCCCCGGCCAGCCCCAGGGCCCGCCCCCGGCATGCGGCGCGCCACGGGCAGGCGGCGCAATCGGGGGCCTTGGGTGTGCACACCATGCTGCCCAGATCCATCAGCGCCTGGGCGAAATCCCCCGGCCTGTGGCGCGGCACCAGGGCCTGCGCCGCTTGCGTGATGATCCGTTTTGCGCCCGGCAGCGGCTCGCCGATGGCCATGGCGCGGGCGATCACCCGCTCGGCATTGGCGTCCACCGCCGCCACCTGCCGGTCAAAGGCAATGGCCGCAATGGCCGCGGCCGTATAGGGCCCGATGCCCGGCAGCTTGCGCAGGTCATCCGCCGTGTCGGGAAAGCGCCCGCCCATCTCATGGGCCACCATGCGCGCGCAGGCATGCAGGTTGCGCGCCCGGGCGTAATACCCAAGCCCCGCCCAGGCCGCCATCACCTCCTCGCGCGAGGCCGCCGCCAGGGCCTGCACCACGGGCCAGCGGCGCAAGAAGGCGGTGAAATACCGCCCCGCCGCCGCCACCGTGGTCTGTTGCAGCATGATTTCCGACAGCCAGACGCAATAGGGATCGGCCCGCTCGCCCGGCCCGGCGCGCCACGGCAGATCGCGCCGGTGGGCGTCATACCAGTCAAGGAGGGCGGATGCGGCGATTTTGCCCATGTTTTTTTGTCCCGAGCTGGCTGAAAACGGCGCTTTGCAACCTTTGGATGATTGCCGGAAGTGCAAAAATGTGAGCAATAATACCCCATGCTGACTATGGTGATATGGCCATAGAAAAAAGGCGAAGATCAAGAAATAATGCAATCTGGTCCTTATCCTCCATGCGCCATTGATCCGGGCTGGTGGCAGGGCCATATGAAAAGAGGACAAAGAGGCGTTTTGCACGCCTTTCCGATGGATTTTCCGGTTGGCCGGACAGGCTGACTGCATATTGCCCCCGGTCGCAGCAGTCCGTCTGGTCAGGGAGCGGGTCCCGGGAAGGGATCCGCTCCTTTTTTGTGCCCCGCGTCAGCCTTTCCATGACCGATTGGTAATGCGCCAGACCATTGCGAAGCCCCCCTGAATGGCATAGGTTGCGAGCCGTCACATGCTCGCGCCTGTCTGCCGGAAGGCGCGGCGCGCAATGTCAAGCAAACAGCAAGGAAAACAGGCAGAAGCGGCATGACGCAAAGCATGATGTTCTGGGTGTTGAGCGCCCTTCTGGCCCTTGTGGTTCTGGTTGCCCTGATCGTTCCCTTCCTGCGCCACCCGCGCAAGGCCCTGGCACGGGCCGAATACGACCTGGCCATCTACAAGGACCAGCTGCGCGAGCTGGAGGAGGAGGTCAAGGCCGGCGCCATTCCCGAATCCGAGGCGGCCGCGGCGCGCAACGAGATCGCCCGGCGCATCCTGGGCGCCGACACCGCCCGCAAGAAGGCCGAAGGGGCGCTGAACGAGCAAAGCACGCCCGCCGAAAAGGCCATCGCCGCCCTTGCCGCCATCGTCCTCGTGCCCGCCCTGGCCTATGGCGTCTACCTGCAGAAGGGCGCCCCGGACATGCCCGACATGCCCATCGCCAAGCGCATGGCCGATGCCGCCCGCCACAATGACGTCACCGCCCTGATCAGGCGGGTGGAGGAGCGCCTGGCCAGGCACCCCGATGACATTCAGGGCTGGCTGGCCCTTGCGCCCGTTTATTCCCGCCAGGGGCGCTATGCCAAGGCCGCCAATGCCTGGCGCAACGCCATCCGCCTGAGCAAGACGCCGGATGCCGATCTCTACAATGCCCTGGGCGAATCGCTGGTCTATGCCAACAACGGCAAGCTGGTGAAGGAGGCCCGCACCGCTTTCGCCAGGGCCCTGAAGCTGGCCCCGGGCAATCCCATGAGCCGCTATTTTCTCGCCCAGGCCGACATTCAGGACGGCAAGCGGGACAAGGCCCTGGCCGCCCTGAAGAAACTGTTGAAGGATCTGCCGAAGGATTTCGGCGGCCGGGGGCTCATCGAGCGCCAGATCGCCGCGCTGGAAGGCAAGCCCGCGACGGCGCAAAAATCCGCCGCGGCGCCATCCCGCGCCGGCCAAGGCGGCCCCACGCAGGAACAGATCAAGGCCCGTCTGGCGGCGACGAAGGACATGAGCCCGCAAGCCCGCCAGGAAATGATCCGCAACATGGTCGACGGCCTGGAACAGAAGCTGAGCGAGAACCCGGACAACCTGGGCGGCTGGTTGCGGCTCATCAAGGCGCGCGTCGTGCTCGGGCAAAAGGCCAGGGCCCAGGCCGCCTACGAGGCCGCCCGCAAGGCCTTTGCCGGTCAGGACAAGCGCATCAGGGCGCTCGATTCCCTGGCCACCGCCCAGGGGCTGAAGGTGGCCGCTCCCGTGCATCTGGCTCCGGCGGAGCAAAAGCCCGCTCCGGCCCGCCCGGCACGGAACGAGGCCAGGGCCGCGCCGGCCGCCGATGGCCCCACTGCCGAACAGGTGCGCCAGCGCATGCAGCGCATGAAGGACATGAGCCCGCAGGCCCGTCAGGAAATGATCCGCAACATGGTCGACGGCCTGGAGCAGAAGCTGGACGAGAACCCGGACAACCTGGGCGGCTGGCTGCGGCTCATCAAGGCGCGCACCGTTCTGGGCGAAAAGGACAAGGCCAGGGCCGCCCTGGAGAAGGCCAGGCAGGCCTTTGCCGGCAAGCCCGAAGCCCTGGGCGAGCTGAGCCGCCTGTCGGAAAAACTCGGGCTGTAAGCCTTTCGCCTTGTGCCAAGGCGTGAAACAGTGATGAAAAAGCACATGGGAGCAAGACCATGACCCGCAAGCAGCAGCGCACCACACTCATTCTGTCCGGGCTGGTGTTTCTCGGCATTGCCGCGGGCCTCATCCTTTACGCCCTGCGCGACACCATCGTGTTCTTCTATACCCCTGGCGAGGTCGCCGAGAAGCATGTCGCGCCGGGCACCCGCCTGCGCCTGGGCGGCCTGGTCAAGGAGGGCTCCTTCAAGCAGGGGGATGGCGGCTTGATCCATTTCGTCATCACCGACACCGACAAGGACATCGCCGTCACCTACAAGGGCGTGCTGCCCGATCTGTTCAAGGAGGGCCAGGGCGTGGTGGCCGAGGGCGTCTTGTTGCCCGATGGCGCCTTTCGCGCCGATTCGGTGCTCGCCAAGCATGATGAGAAATACATGCCCCGCGAGGTCGCCGAAGCACTGAAGAAGAAGGGCTACTGGGATCCCAACAAGTCCGATGGCGGGGAGAAAACACAATGATTGTCGAACTGGGTCATTTCGCTCTGGTGCTGGCCTTTGCCGTCGCCGTCTATCAGACCATCATCCCGCTTTATGGGGCCGCCCGCGGCAGCCAGCGGCTGATGAACGTGGCCGGATCCGCCGCCCTGACGCAATTTGTCCTGGTGGCCATGGCCTTCGCCGCCCTCATCTGGGCCTATGTCAACTCCGATTTCTCGGTGGAGAACGTCTGGGCCAATTCCCACACCGCCAAGCCCTTGCTCTACAAGGTCACCGGCGTGTGGAGCAACCATGAGGGCTCCATGCTCCTGTGGGTCTCCATCCTGGCCTTTTTCGGCGCCGCCATCGCCCTGTTTTCGGGCAATCTGCCACAGTCGCTCAAGGCCCGCGTGCTCGGCGTGCAAGGCTCCATCTCGGTGGCTTTCCTGCTCTACATCGTCACCGTTTCCAATCCCTTTGCGCGCATTCCGCTCGATCAGGTGCCCATGCAGGGGCGCGGCTTCAATCCCATCTTGCAAGATCCCGCCCTGGCCTTCCATCCGCCCTTGCTCTATTCGGGCTACGTGGGCTTTTCGGTGGCCTTTTCCTTCGCCATCGCCGCCCTCATGGAGGGCAAGGTGGACGCCGCCTGGGCCCGCTGGGTGCGCCCCTGGACACTGGCCGCCTGGACGTTCCTGACCCTCGGCATCGCCCTGGGCTCCTGGTGGGCCTATTACGAGCTCGGCTGGGGCGGCTGGTGGTTCTGGGATCCGGTGGAGAACGCCTCCCTCATGCCCTGGCTGGCCGGCACCGCCCTGCTGCATTCGGCCATTGTGGTGGAAAAGCGCAACACCTTGAAGATCTGGACCATATTGCTGGCCATCATCGCCTTTTCGCTGTCGCTCATCGGCACCTTCCTGGTGCGCTCCGGGGTGCTCTCCTCGGTGCATGCCTTTGCCGTCGACCCTGAGCGCGGCGTCTTTATCCTGATGATCTTGCTGTTCTTCATCGGCGGCTCCTTCATTCTCTATGCCGCCAGGGCCAGCTCGTTGAAAACCGGCGGGCTCTTTGCCCCCATTTCGCGCGAGGGGGCTTTGGTGGTCAACAACCTGCTCATGTCGGCCTCCGCCGCGGCGGTCTTCATCGGCACGCTCTTTCCGCTCGCCTACGAGGCCATGACCAACGGCGGCAAGATCACCGTCGGCGCGCCCTATTTCAATTTCACCTTCGGCCTGCTGATGATCCCGCTTCTGCTGCTCATTCCGGTGGGCCCCATGCTGTCGTGGAAGCGCGCCGATCTCTTCGCCGCCCTGCGCAAGCTCATTCCCGCCGCCGCCATCGCCCTCATCGTCGCCCTGGCGGTCATCGCCGTGACCTCCGGCCGCGTCTTCATGGCCGCCCTGGGGCTGGCCCTGGGGGTGTGGATCGTGGCTGGCGCGCTGGTGGAGCTGGCCGGGCGCATCAAGCTGTTCCGCGCCCCTGCGAGTGTGTCCCTGCGCCGCCTGTGGAACATCCCCGGTCAGGCCCTGGGCATGGCCCTGGCGCACATGGGCATGGGGCTGGTGGTGCTCGGCATCATCGCCTCCTCCACCTGGAAGGAGGAGGTCATCACCTCAATCAACATCGGCGATTCCATCAAGGCCGGCGGCTACGAGGTGCGCTTCATGTCCGAGCGCGAGGAAAAGGGCCCCGATTACATCGCCCAGCAGGCCCATTTCGACATTCTGAAGAATGGCCGGAAAATCCGCGAGGTCTTTTCGGAAAAACGCGCCTTCATCCCGCGCGGCATGCCGACGACGGAGGTCGGGCTGGTGCATTTCCTCTCCGGCGATCTCTATGTCGCCATTGGCGATCACGACAAGAAGGGCCTGGTGGTGCGGGTCTATTTCCAGCCCTTCATCTACCTGATGTGGATCGGCGCGCTGTTCATGGCCTTCGGCGGTGTCGTCTCCCTGCTTGACCGCCGCTTCCGTGTCGGCGTGGCCAAAAAGGCCGCGGCACGCCTTGCCGCCGAAGGGGCAAAGTCATGACAAGGAGGTGGATCATGCGCAAATGGCTGTCCGCGGCGCTTTGTGTGCTCGCTTTGTCCGCTTATGCGCCCGCATCGCAGGCGGTGGAGCCCTCCGAGATGCTCAAGGATCCGAAACTGGAGGCCAGGGCGCGCAATATCTCCAAGAACCTGCGCTGCCTGGTGTGCCAGAACGAGAGCATCGACGAATCCAACGCCGATCTGGCCAAGGACCTGCGCATCCTGCTGCGCGAGCGCCTGAAGGCCGGCGACAGCGACGAGCAGGCGGTGAACTATCTGGTGTCGCGTTATGGCGAATATGTCCTGCTCAAGCCGCGCCTGGCGCCCCATACCTACATCCTGTGGTTCGGCCCCTTCGCCGTTCTGCTCATCGGTGGCCTGGCGCTCTATTACGCCCGCCGCAAGTCCGCCGCCTCACAGGCCGCCGCCAGGGTGGAAGCCGATCTCAGCGATGAAGAGCGCCAGCGCCTGGAAGAGGTGCTGAAATCCTGACCGGCCACCGCCATCCCCTGCGCCGCCATTACCAAGATTTCATTGACAGGACATGGTATCGTAAGATGCCATGTCCTATCTCTTTGATTGCAAAAGGCGAATGCCTGACAGCTTTTCCCCCGAAGCATTGCAAATCCTGATTCCCCTCATGAAGACAAGGAGATTTCCTGAAATGACGACCCATTCCAGCAAGGCTGTCCGCAAGAGCAGGACCCGGCGCTCCCTCATGGCCCTGGCCATCGCCGGCGCCCTGTCGGCGACGGCCCTTGGCGGCGCCATGAGCGGCCTCACGGCGCTGCCCGCCCAGGCCAAGACCATGATGGCCGCTCCGGCGCAGGGCTTTGCCGATCTCGTCGAGAAGGTCATGCCCGCCGTGGTGTCCGTCGAGGTCGAGCTGAGCAACGCCTCCGGCCCCGATGCCCATGGCTTCATGAAGAAGCTCCCCGGTCTGGACAAGCTGCCGCCGGAGTTCCGCAAGTTCTTCAAGGACTTTGGCGGCCAGGGCTTCGGCATGCCGCGCCGCATGCCCCAGTTCCATCACGGCAAGGCCGTGGGATCGGGCTTCTTCATCTCCCCGGATGGCTATATCGTCACCAACAACCACGTGGTCAAGAACGCCGCCTCGGTGACCATCAAGACCAATGACGGCAAGACCTGGAAGGCCAGGGTGATCGGCACCGATCCCAAGACCGACCTGGCCCTGCTCAAGGTCGAGGACGCCGCCGGCAAGACCTTCCCCTATGTGCAGTTCGCCGACAAGGATCCGCGCGTTGGCGACTGGGTGGTCGCCGTGGGCAATCCCTTCGGCTTCGGCGGCACCGTGACCACCGGCATCGTCTCGGCCCGCGGCCGCCAGATCGGCGCCGGCCCCTATGACGATTTCCTGCAGATCGACGCGCCCATCAACAAGGGCAACTCCGGCGGCCCGGCCTTCAATCTGGAAGGCAAGGTGGTCGGCGTCAACACCGCCATCTTCTCGCCCTCCGGCGGCTCGGTGGGCATCGGCTTTGCCATCCCCGCCTCGGTGGCCCGCGAGATCATCATGGATCTGAAGACCAAGGGCCACGTGACCCGCGGCTGGCTGGGCGTGCAGATCCAGAAGGTCACCAGGGACATCGCCGAGAGCCTGGGGCTGGATGCGCCGCATGGGGCCATCGTCGTCAAGCTGACCAAGGATTCCCCGGCCAGCAAGGCAGGGGTGAAGACCGGCGACACCATCCTTGAAGTCAACGGCGCCAAGGTCAAGGGCCCGCGCGATCTGGCGGTCAAGATCGCCCACATCAAGCCCGGCGAGGAGGCCCGCCTGACGGTGCTGCGCAATGGCGAAAGAAAGACCCTGACGGTCAAGATCGGCGTCATGCCCTCCGACAGGAAGATCGCCCAGGCCTTTGGCGAAAAGGGCAAGGCCGCCCCGGCCTCCGTCTCCGCCCTCGGCCTGTCGCTGAAGCGCGCCGATGACGGGCAGGGCGTGGCCATCGTCGCGGTCAAGCCCGATTCGCCGGCCGCCAGGAAGAACCTGCGCCCCGGTGACGTCATCCTCGAGGTGGCCGGCATCGAGGTCAACAGCCCCCAGGCGGTGACCGCCGCCATTGAAAAGGCGGCCAAGGCGGGCAAGAAGGCGGTGCTTTTCCTGGTGCGCTCCGCAGATGCCCAGCGCTTCGTCGCCCTGCCGGTGAAGAAGCAGGCTGGCTGATCATGATGTCCTCATGATGTCCCTGAGGAAAGGCCCGTCAGCCCGCTGGCGGGTCTTTCCATTCGGGCCACTGGTTTTTTCCCGCTCTGGCCCTATATTTGCAACAAATGGCAAGAACAGCGAACCATATGGAACGAACATGCATCTGCTGATCATCGAAGACGACAAGGAAGCCGCCGGCTACCTGGTCAAGGGCCTCAACGAGGCCGGGCACGTGGCCGACCACGCCGCCGATGGCGAGGAGGGCCTGGCCATGGCCCGCGAGGGCGACTATGACGTGCTCATCGTGGACCGCATGCTGCCCGGACGCGACGGGCTGTCCATCGTCCGCGCCCTGCGCGAGGAGGGCGACAACACCCCCGCCCTGTTCCTCTCCGCCCTCGGCGACGTGGAGGACAAGGTGGAGGGCCTGCGCGCCGGGGGCGACGACTACCTGGCCAAGCCCTATGCCTTCTCCGAGCTTCTGGCCCGCGTCGAGGGGCTGGGGCGCAGAAAGACCGCCGAGCCGGTGCGCACCCGCCTGAAGGTGGGCGACATGGAAATGGACCTGCTCAAGCGCAAGGTCACCCGCGCCGGGCGCGAAATCCTCCTGCAGCCGCGCGAGTTCAAGCTCCTGGAATACCTGATGCGCAATGCCGGCAACGTGGTCACCCGCACCATGCTGCTGGAGAACGTCTGGGATTACCACTTCGATCCCCAGACCAATGTCATCGACGTGCATATCTCGCGTCTGCGCGGCAAGATCGACAAGGACTTCGACAGCCCCATGCTGCACACCGTGCGCGGCGCGGGCTACATGCTGAGAGCCTGAGCATTTGCCCGCCATCCGCCGGACATTCCACCTCCTGCGCAGTTCGACCTTCCGTCTGGCGGCCGTCTATCTGGTGGTCTTCGCCCTGTCGGTGGGCGCGGTGCTGGGCTATGTCTACTGGCAGACCCTGAAGCTGCTCGACGAACAGGCCGAGGCCACCATCGCCGAGCAGGTGCAGGGCATTGCCGAGCAATATGCCCTCAACGGCGTGCCCGGCGTGCTGGCGGTCATCCAGCGGCGCTCCAGGCTCGATACCGGCGGGCTCTACCTGCTCACCACCCCGGTGGGCAAGCGCATGGCGGGCAACCTCAAGGCCCTGCCGGCCATGGCCCTGACCCGCCCGGGATGGATCCGCTTCGTTTTCGGGGTGGAAACGCCCGGCGGCCTGCGCAAGCATTCCGCGCGCGCCTATTACACCCGCCTGAAGGGCGGCTATCATCTGATCATCGGCCGCGACGTTCAGCAGTTGCACCAGTTCGGCAAGATCATCCGCAACACCCTCTTCTGGGCCCTGGGGCTGACCGCCCTGCTGGGGGTGGGTGGCGGCCTGCTGCTGAGCCGCAACTTCCTGCGCCGCATCGAGGCCATCACCGCCACGGTGCGCTCCATCCGCGGCGGCAAGCTGACCCGCCGGGTGCCGGTGGATGGCTCCGGCGACGAGCTCGACCGGCTCTCGGCGGCGCTCAACGACATGCTGGATCAGATCGAGCGCCTGATGAAGGGCATGCGCGAGGTCTCCTCCAACATCGCCCATGACCTGCGCACGCCGCTCAACCGCCTGCGCGCCCAGGCCGAGGACGCCATGCGCTCCGGCGATCCGCAAGAACATCGCGAGGCGCTGGCCTCCACCATCGCGCGCGCCGATGAACTGCTGAAGACCTTCAACGCCCTTCTGTTCATCGCCCGGGCCGAATCGGGGCAGGCCGCGCAGGGCTTCGGCGAGGTGGACGCCGCCGCCGTGGCGCGCGAGATCTCCGAGCTCTATCAGCCCATCATCGAGGACGAGGGCGGCCGCTTCGTTCTCCATGTCCCCGATGAGGCCATCATCCAGGCCGACCGCCAGCTCATCGCCCAGGCCTTCGTCAACCTGCTGGACAACGCCATGAAATACGGCGTCAGGGAGGGCGAAAAGCCCGATATCGAAATCGCGGTGGAAAAGACCGGCGGCAAGGTGCGCCTCATCGTCGCCGATCGCGGCCCGGGCATTCCGCAAAACCAGTCCGAGCATGTCAAGGACCGCTTCGTGCGCCTCGACAAGTCGCGCTCCAAGCCCGGCTCCGGGCTGGGCCTGTCGCTGGTTTCCTCCATCGCCCGCCTCCATGACGGCGAACTGACCCTGGAAGACAACCGCCCCGGCCTGCGCGCCGTCCTTACCCTGAAGGCCAAGGGCGCCTGAAGGAGGGCAAAAGGCTGTTTTCATGTCTTTGCAATGGCGCTAGGGTCAGGGCTCATGAAAAGGCATGGGGTGATGCAGCACGAATCCTGCAGGCACCGTAAATTCATGGGTTCTGAGCCTGGGGTCTGGTCATGACGGGTGTTCTCTCACAGGCCTTCCGGCCCCTGCCGCCGCCGCTGGATGAGCAGGCGGCGAGCGAGACCCTGCACGCCATCGCCGCCACCGCACCGGCCCTGGATGCCGCCCTGAAGGCGGATGAGCGGGCCCGCAACCTGCTCATGGCGGCCATCGGCGGATCGGGCTATCTGTCCGCCCTGGTGCGCACCAACACGGACTTTGCCGCCGCCTGCCTGCGCCAGCCCCCCGGCCAGCTCATGCAAGACATCCTCCGCCAGATCGAAAAATCAGGGCACGGCGCCGGGGACGAAGCGCAGATCATGCAGGCCCTGCGCCGCGCCAAGGCCCGCGCCGCCCTGCTTCTGGCGCTGGCCGATCTGGCCCGTTTCTGGCCGCTTGAGGAGATCACCGCCCACCTCACCCGCCTGGCCGAAACCGCGCTTGCGGCGGCCTCCCGCTTTGCCCTGCGCAAGGCGGCGCAGCAGGGCAGGCTGACGGCGGACGATCCGGCGGCCAGCGGCCTCATCGTGCTGGGCATGGGCAAGCTCGGCGGCCATGAGCTCAACTATTCCTCCGACATCGATCTCATCGTCCTCTATGACGAATCCCGCGCCCCCCTGGCGCAGGGCGTCGAGGCCGGGCCCTTCTTCGTGCGCCTTGTCCGCCGCATCATCAGGATCATGGCGCAGATCACCGAAGATGGCTATGTCTTCCGCACCGATCTGCGCCTGCGCCCCGATCCGGGCTCCACCCGCATCGCCATCTCCACCGAAGCGGCCCTGTCCTATTATCAAAGCCTGGGCCAGAACTGGGAGCGCGCCGCCATGATCAAGGCCCGCCCCGTGGCCGGGGACGTGCAGGCCGCGGAAGCCTTTCTCGCCGCCTTGCGCCCCTGGATCTGGCGCAAGTATCTGGATTTCGCCGCCATCGCCGACGTGCAGGCCCTCAAGCGCCAGATTCACGCCGTCAAGGGCCACGGAGACATTGCCACCGCCGGGCACAACATCAAGCTGGGCCGCGGCGGCATCCGCGAAATCGAGTTTTTCGTCCAGACCCAGCAGCTCATCGCCGGCGGGCGCGATCCATCCTTGCGCGGCCGCTCCACCTTGCCGATGCTCGAGGCCCTGGCGAAAAGCGGCTGGATCGCCCCGGAAGTGGCGAAGGACATGGCATCCGCCTACCGCTACCTGCGCACCCTGGAGCACCGCTTGCAGATGCGCCTCGATCAGCAGACCCACACCCTGCCCACCGATGATGCCGCCATGCAGTCCCTGGCGCGCTTTTGCGGCCATGCAAGCCGCGAGGCGCTGGAAGAGGAGCTGCGCGCCGTTCTGTGCACCGTTCAGGGCCATTATCAGGCGCTTTTCGAGGCGGCGCCGGGCCTGGCGGCGGGGGAGGGCGCTCTTGTCTTCACCGGTGGCGAGGACGATCCGGAAACCCTGCAAACCCTGGCGAAAATGGGCTTTGCGCGCCCCGCGGACGCCTCCGCCCTGGTGCGCGGCTGGCACTATGGCCGCTATCGCGCCATGCGCTCGGCCACCGCCCGCGAAAGGCTCACCGGGATCACCCCGGCGCTGCTCTCGGCCATCTCCCGCGCCGCCGCCCCGGACGAGGCCCTGGCCGCCTTCGACCGTTTTCTGGAAGGGCTGCCCTCCGGCGTGCAGCTCTTTTCGCTGCTGGGCGCCAATCCCCACCTGCTCGATCTGCTGGTCATGATCCTCGGCTCCGCTCCTCTGCTGGCCTCGGAGCTGTCGCGCCGTCCCGGCCTCTTCGATGCCGTTCTGGCCGCCGATTTCCATCACCCCCTGCCAGGCAGGGCGGCATATGAGCGCATGCTGGCCTTGGCCGTTGCGGAAAATCTGGCCCCCGATGAGGCCATGGAGGCGGCCCGCTTCTGGGCCGGCGAACACAAGTTCCGCATCGGCCTCAGGCTGATTTCCGAAACCGTTTCGCCACAGGAGGCCTCCGCCGCCTACACGGCCCTGGCCGAGGCCCTCATCGGGCGCATGCTCAAGGTGGCCCGGGAGCAGATGCGCGCCGCCCATGGCGATCTGCCCGGGGCGCGCACCGCCATCCTCGCCATGGGCAAGCTCGGTGGTGCGGAAATGACCGCCACCTCCGATCTCGATCTCATCGTCGTTCATGATTACGCCGCCGATGCGGCAGGCTCAACCGGTCCGCGCCCCATCGCGCCGGGGCTCTATGTCACCCGCCTCACCCAGCGCCTGATCACCGCCCTGTCTGCCCCGATGAGCAATGGCGTGCTCTACGAGGTGGACATGCGCCTGCGGCCGTCCGGCTCGCAAGGTCCGGTGGCCACCCATCTGGAAAGCTTCATCCGCTATCACCAGCAAAGCGCCTGGACATGGGAGCATCTGGCGCTCACCCGTGCCCGCGTCATCGCCGGCGATGAAGGCTTGCGCCGCCAGATCGAGGAGGTCATTGCCCAGACCCTGATCCGCCCGCGTGACGCGGACAGGCTGCGCGCCGATGTCCTGGACATGCGCCGCCGCATCCTGGAGCAAAAACCGCCCGCCTCGTGCTGGGACGTGAAGGGCGCGCGCGGCGGGCTCATCGACATGGAGTTCCTCGTCCAGGCCCTGCAATTGCTCCATGCCCGCGAGCATCCGCACATATTGCGCCACAACACGCAAGAAGCCATCCGCGCCCTGGGCGAGGCCGGGATATTGCGCCCGCAAGAAATGCAGGACCTTCTGGCCGCCCACCAATTGCATCATCACTTCAGCCACATCCTGCGCCTGTGCGTGGCCGAAGGCTTCGATGGCCAAAACGCCCCGGAGGGTCTCTCCCGCCTGCTGGCCAATGCCGCAAGCACTCCGGATCTGCCCACCGCCACTGCCCGACTGCAGCAGGCCCAGGAAAAGGTGCGCAAAATCTTCACCTGTCACATCGGCGGGATATGAATAAGGCCGTCAGCCCACCGGCAGGGTGA
>JALSNA010000172.1 GCA_026987255.1 Hyphomicrobiales bacterium
ATCCGCAAGCTCAGGCAGATGTTGAACGTGCTCTGGATCCCCGCTTTCGCGGGGATGACGCAAGGAAAAGGAGTAGGGGCGGGCCGGCACGACGCACTTCCGTGCACAAAGAAGGCCCGCTCCCCCGCCCAACCGTCTTGCACATAATCCTGGGCGGTTGGGAGGGGGAGTGGGCCGGTGCGACGCACTTCCGTGCACAAAGAAGGCCCGCACCCCCTCCCATCCGCCTTGCGTATCATCTGGGTGGATGGGAGGGGGCGCGGGCCGGCGCGACGCACTTCCGTGCAAAAATGCCCCGGAACGAGTGCACAAATCCCATTTGTGCACACAACATATAATGCGCGCACAACATAAAAATTGACTTGCGCCGCGCATGCTCTTATAAGCCGCTGCAACAGTTTCAAGGACGGGCCAAAGCGCCCTTTGGCGGCTTGCCGGGTTTTTCCCGAGACGGGAGGATGCGGCAAGGCGTCTGTTCTTGTCTTTATTGGATTGACCCGATCGCAGGAGACCGATCAGATGAAACGGACCTTTCAGCCTTCCCGGCTCGTTCGCAAGCGCCGTCACGGCTTTCGCGCCCGCATGGCCACCAAGGGCGGCCGCGCCGTCATCCGCCGCCGCCGCGCCCGTGGCCGCGCCAGGCTCTCCGCCTGAGGCTCTTGAGCGGGAGCGCGCCCGGTGAGCGCCGGGAGCGGCAGGCCCGCGAGCCCAGGCAAACTGCGCAAGCGGCGCGAGTTCCTCGCCTGCGCGCGCGGCCTTTTCCGCGCCATGCCGCTCATCGTGGTGCAGATGCGCCGCCGCGGCGATGATGGTCCGGCCCGCATCGGCTTCACCACCACCAGGCGCATCGGCAATGCGGTGGTGCGCAACAGGGCCCGGCGCCGGATGCGCGAGGTGGTGCGGCAACTGCCCTCAGGATCGCTGCGCGACGGGCATGATTATGTCTTCATCGCCCGCGACGAAACGGCCAGCGCCGATTTTGCCCAATTGCGCCGCCAGACGGCAAGGGCGGTGAAAAAACTCAATGCCGGGGAAGGCCATCCCGGCAGGCCGCGTGGCGGACGCCGGGCGGGCAACGGATCAAAGTGAAGGCAGCAGGCCATGAATGGCGACAGCAAGAACCTGATCATCGCAATCGCCCTGTCCCTGGCGATCATGCTCGGCTGGCAGTATTTCTTCGCCCCGAAGAAAAAGCCCCTGCCCGCACCCGGCCAGACCACCCGGCAGACAGCCAATCCGGCCGCCACGGGCGACAAGACCCTGCCTGCGGCGCCCACCGGCGCGCCCGGCAGCGCCCAGGCCCCGCAAGGCCCCCCTCCCGGCGCGCCAGCGGCCAGGGTCTTGCCGCGCCAGGTGGTCATCGCCGCCAGCAAGCGGGTAAGGATTGACACCCCCTCGCTCACCGGCTCCATCAATCTCAAGGGCGGCCGCCTCGATGACCTGAGCCTGAAGAAATACCACCAGACGGTGGATCCCCAAAGCCCCATCATCACCCTGCTCAATCCGGTGGGCGCGAAGGATGCCTATTTCACCGAAACCGGCTGGGCCCCGGCCGCCGGCGCCAAGGTGAAGATCCCCGGCCCGGAAACCGTCTGGAGCGCGCCGGAAGGTGCGGCCCTTGCCGTGGGCAAGCCGGTGACCATCACCTGGGACAATGGCGAGGGCGTGATCTTCTCGCGCACCTTCACGGTGGACGAAAATTACATGTTCACCATTACCCAGACGGTGGAGAACAGGACGGACAAGCCGCTCACCCTGTTCCCCTATGCCCGCGTGCAGCGCCATGGCGTGCCGAAGACCAAGGGCTATTATGTCCTCCATGAAGGGCTGATCGGCGTGCTCGATGGCGATCTTTTCGAGGTCAAGTACAAGGACCTGATGAAGGATGACGCAGAGCCCAGGGAAGCGGATTCCGCCGGTGGCTGGCTGGGCATCACCGACAAGTATTGGGCCGTCACCACCATTCCCGCCGATCAGAAGGAAAGGATCCACGGCCGCTTCTTTCATGAGAAAAGCGCCGGGCAGGACATATTCCAGGCCGATTATCTGGACAAGAAGGGCCTGACCATTGCCCCCGGCGCCAAGGCGCAAAGCAGGAGCCTGGTTTTTGCCGGGGCCAAGGTGGTGCGCCTCATCGACGCTTACGAAAAGCAGTATGGCATCCAGAAGTTCGATCTGCTGATCGATTGGGGCTGGTTCTATTTCATCACCAAACCCATGTTCTGGCTGCTGCACCTGCTCTATGGCTTTTTGGGCAATTACGGCTTTGCCATCCTCGCCGCCACCTTGTTCATCAAGCTCGTCCTCTTCCCGCTGTCCAACAAGTCCTATGCCTCCATGGCCAAGATGAAGAAGGTGCAGCCGGAGCTGGCCCGCATCAAGGAGCTCTACAAGGACGACAAGATGAAGCAGCAGCAGGCCATGATGGAGCTTTACCGCAAGCACAAGGTCTCGCCCATGGCCGGCTGTCTGCCCATGCTGGTGCAGATTCCCATCTTCTTCTCGCTCTACAAGGTGCTTTTCGTCACCATCGAGATGCGCCATGCGCCCTTCATCGGCTGGATCAGGGATCTTTCCGCGCCCGATCCCACCTCGCTTTTCAACCTTTTCGGCCTCATCCCCTGGCAGCCGCCGCACATGCTGATGATCGGCGTTCTGCCGCTCATCATGGGCGTGACCATGTGGATCCAGATGCGCCTGAACCCCACGCCGCCCGATCCCATCCAGGCGCAGATGTTCAACTGGATGCCGGTCATCTTCACCTTCATGCTGGGCACCTTCCCGGCCGGGCTGGTGCTCTACTGGGCCTGGAACAACTTCCTTTCCATCATCCAGCAGGCCTACATCATGAAGAAGAACGGCGCGGAGGTGCACCTGTGGCAGAACATCAAGGACAGCCTGAACTTTCTCAAGAAGAAGAAAAACGCCTGAAACAGCAGCTGATGCAGCACGGCGCGCGCAAGGCCGTCCCCCTCTCGGCCCTGGACGAGTCTGCCCGCGCCGCCGCCCTGGCCGCCGGAGGAGAATTGTTCAAGCGCCCGCCCGTCTTCATCAAGGGCGTGGTCGGCCTCGAATATCTGCCCGATCCCTTCGAGGTGGAGATCGCCTTCGCCGGGCGCTCGAATGTCGGCAAGTCCTCGCTCATCAACGCCCTCTTCGGCCGCCGCGGCGTGGCCCGCACCTCCAACACCCCGGGGCGCACCCGCGAGCTCAACTATTTCGCCTTCGCAGGGGGCCGCATGGCCCTGGTGGACATGCCCGGATATGGCTATGCCAGGGCCCCCAGATCGCTGGTCCGCCGCTGGCAGGCGCTGGTGCGCGACTTTCTGCGCGGCCGCGCCAGCCTGCGCCGCGTCTTCGTGCTGGTGGATGCCCGCCATGGCCTGAAGCCCCATGACCTGGAGGCCATGGACCTGCTCGATGAATCGGCGGTCAATTATCAGCTGGTGATCACCAAGGCCGACAAGATCAAGCCTCCGGCGCGCGAAAGATTGCGCGCCGCCATGCATGAGAAGATCGCCCGCCGCCCCGCCGCCCATCCGGAAATCCACCTGACATCGGCGCGCAAGGCCACCGGCCTCGATGAACTGCGCGCCGCCATCGCCGGACTGTTGCCATATCAGGCCGATACGGCCTGAATTCAAACCCCCAGATGCCTTTCGCGCACCGCCCTGGCTGCCCGCAGGGCCGCCGAATCCCCCTGCCAGACGATGCGGCCCTTCTCCAGGATGTAATGGTGCTGGGCGAGTTCCATCAGGTCGCGGATGTTCTTGTCGATGATCAG
>JALSNA010000173.1 GCA_026987255.1 Hyphomicrobiales bacterium
TCACCATAACACGGCTTTTGCACATCATGGGCGCTTTCAAATCCGATTTTCTGCGCATTCTCGACGAGCGCGGCTTCATCCACCAGATTTCCGATCCGCAGGCGCTGGACGAAAAGGCTCTCAAGGGGCCCATCACCGGCTACATCGGCTTCGATGCCACCGCTTCCTCGCTGCATGCGGGCTCGTTGTTGCCCATCATGATGCTCTACTGGATGCAGCAGACCGGCCACAGGCCCATCGCCCTCATGGGCGGTGGCACCACCAAGGTGGGCGATCCTTCCGGCAAGGACGAAACCCGCAAGCTGCTCTCCGAAGAGCAGATCGCCGCCAATCTGGAAGGCATCCGGCAGGTCTTTTCCAGATTTCTCGATTTCGGCCCCGGCAAGGCGCTCATGGCCAACAATGCCGATTGGCTGGATCATCTGAACTACATCGCCTTCCTGCGCGATTACGGGCGCCATTTCACCATCAACCGCATGCTGACCTTCGAATCGGTGAAAATGCGCCTGGAGCGCGAACAGCCCCTGACCTTCCTGGAATTCAACTACATGATCCTGCAGGCCTATGACTTCCTCGAGCTCTACCGGCGCGAGGGCTGCATCCTGCAGATGGGCGGCTCCGACCAGTGGGGCAACATCATCAACGGCATGGAGCTGATCCGCCGCGTGGAGGGCGGCGAGGCCCACGCCCTGACCTCGCCGCTGCTGACCACCGCCTCCGGGGCCAAGATGGGCAAGTCGGTGGGCGGCGCGGTGTGGCTCGACGCGGATCTGCTCAGCCCCTACGAATACTGGCAATACTGGCGCAACACCGAGGATGCCGACGTGGGCCGTTTCCTGAGGCTGTTCACCACCTTGCCGCTGGACGAGATCGCGCGGCTGGAGGCCCTGCAGGGGGCGGAGATCAACGAGGCCAAGAAGATTCTCGCCCATGAGGCCACCGCCATGCTGCATGGCGAGAAGGCCGCACTGGAGGCCGCAGAGACGGCCCGCAAGACCTTCGAGGAAGGGGCTCTGGGCTCGGCCCTGCCCACCTTCGCCATTCCCCGCGCACAGCTGGATGACGGCCTGGGGCTGCTGTCGGCCATGGTCACCGCCGGGCTGGCGAAGTCCAACGGCGAGGCGCGCCGGGCGGTGAAATCCGGGGCGGTGAAGGTCAATGACGAGAAGGTGACCGGCGAGCGCATGATGCTCACCAGGGAGCACGTCAATGCCGAAGGCGTCATCAAGCTCTCCTTCGGCAAGAAGCGCCATGCGCTGCTGAAGCCGCAATAAGCTCAGCCGCCGGTGACATTGCTCCTGCTGCGGCGCTTTGGCGGTGCCGGGCGCTTGCGCGTGCCGTCCGGATTGACGTTGTGGCCGCCGACGACGAAAAGGTTGCGCAAGATGCCCGGCGCGATGGCCGAGGCCGGGTTGACGATGAACTTCGGCCTGTGAATGGTGCCGCGCAGGGCGAAGGTGAGGCCGAAGACCCCCTGCCCCTTGCCGCCGGTGAGGATCTGGCCGAGAATCGGCACATGGCCGATGGCGGCATTGAGGGCATAGGCCGGGATGATGGTGCCGCCGATGTCCATGGCCCCGTCCGCCTTGCGGAACAGGCCATTGGCCGATGCGCCGATTTCATCGCCGCGCACCAGGGCATTGCCGATGCGGATGAAATTGGCATCGGTGGAAAAGGGCACCGTCAGCTTCCTGAACTTCAGCCCGCGCCGCGGGCCGGTGCGCCGCTTGCCGCCCTTTCTGGCGATCCTGTCGAGCTTTTGCTCATTGCGCACCTGAAACTTCTTGATGATCAACAGGCCCTTTTTCACCCCGCCGGCGGTGGAGGGCGCCAGCAGGGCGGTGAAATCCAGCCTGCCACCGTAAACCTTGGAATAGAGCCCGGAGGCGCGCAGCACACTGCCCGCATCGCGCGACACCAGGCGCAGGCGGCGCAGGCCTGAAGCCGCCGGAACGATGTCCAGGGAAACCGGCTGGCCCGTTGATGTGACACCGCTCAGGGCGGCGCGGGTAATGAAGGAGCCTGTGGCCTCCAGGCGTCCTCGCACGTTGTAGAAGGCCTCGCCGCGCTGGGCCAGAACCTTGCGCAGATTGATGTTGATCACCACCGGATCGGAAAAGGCCGCCTTCCTGTCCGCCGGCGCCGCAGGCCTGGTGGAAAAGAAATTGCTGATGAAGGGCCGCGCATCGAAGGAATCCCCGGCCGCCAGGACTTCCATCCGCCCCCTGGTCCGTTTCAGGCCCAAGGCCAGGCGGTTCATGGCATTGAGCTCGAAACGCGGAAAGGAGGCCTCGCGCAGATTGCCCTTGTCATCGAGAGTGAGCTTGCCGGTGATGCGCAAGTCCTTGCCGCGCACATCGATCCTGGGCAGGAGGATGCGGCCCTTTGTGGACAAATCCACGTCGATGGCGGCCCTGGTGCCCTTCATCGGCGGGCGCAACCAGTCAATGGCGGCCAGGCGCAATGTGGCCCTGGACAAATCCGCCTTCAGCGAGGCAGTCTGGATGCTCCCATCGAAGATTTTCGCCTTCATGGTCACCGGCAGCGGACCGGTGAGCAAGGCGGACAGGTCGATCCCCAGTTTCTTGCGCTGCTTGTCGCTCAAGGTGGCGGACACGGTGAGATCGCTGGCCTTGCCACGGGCGAAATCGCGCGACCATTGCAGGCGCGCCGGCAGTTCGCCGAGGCGCACATTGCCCGATGCGGCAAGTTTCTTTTTGGCAAAAACCAGATGCAGATTGCCGCCATCCAGGTCCAGCCCCTTGATGACGCCGCGCAATGTCACCTTCTTGATATCGGCCTGGGCGGCAACCGTGATGTCGGAAGTCTTCATGTGGCGCGAGGCGGGCATGGAAAAGCTCATGCGCACGCGGGCATCCCCGTGCAGCTGATCCTTGTTGAATCCGGCTTCGGAGAGCACGCGCAGCGGTTTCATGTCGAGCAATTCGGAAAAGTCGCGCGCCCGCCCGGCGGCGTCCACCTGGACGGTGAGGGGAGAGACCTTGCGCGCCAGCCCGCTCATTTCCAAGCTGCCGGAAACGAGCCGCAAGGTGCGGCCATTGGGCAGGCGCGTATATCCCTTGCCAGCATGGAGTGTGAAATGATTCCCCGTCATGCGCGCCTGCCCGGCGGCCCCCTGAACGGGAGGAAGGCCGTCATAATAGGTGAAGCTGGTATCGGCGAGCGCAAAGCGGATATCGACCATCCCGTCGGGCACCGGGATGTCGCGCTGGATGGCGTCCTGCATGACCCTGGCGGGGATGCCCAGTTGAAATGTGCCATGGGGCACAAGACTGTTTTGCACATTGTCCCGGATCCACTGGCGCGCCCCGGGGGCCAGCACGGGTGGCCAGAGTTTTTTCACCAGGCGCAGAGTGAGATTGGAGACGCGCCCGCCCAGGTAGATGCCCACGCCGTCCTTTTCGCCGGCAAAATATCCCTGGGCGCGAATGGTGCTCTTGCCGGCGCGGATTTGCAGATCCTTCACGTCGAGGCGGGCCGCATCCAGGCGCGCCTCGCCGTCGAGCATGAGGTGGTCGATCATCAGCTCGCCCTTGCGCGGCGGCGTGCGAATGTCGCCCCTGGAAAGGTCCAGCTTCAACCCCAGGGCGCGAATGCGGCCATTGGCGTCGCGGCGCGGAGAGATGCGCCCCTTGATCTCGGCGGCGCCGCCATTCATGAAGACCGTGGAGGGGGCAATGACGAAATCCCCCTGTGCGGAATCGTAATCGACCCGGATCAGCCCCTCCTTGATGTTCACCGGC
>JALSNA010000174.1 GCA_026987255.1 Hyphomicrobiales bacterium
AGCTGGACCCCCTCCCGGAAATGTCTTGATTGGGCGGATAACCGGCGATCTGGCGTGATTGTGGGTGGGGTCTTGCCGATCTCATTGTCATCATTGCCCCATGGCCGGGGCCTGGCGTCCCTTTTTGCGGTGTTTTCCCTCATGCGGGCACACATCGCCCCTCAAGCCAGCACCATAGCTTCATGTTGCAGACCATGCCTGTGCCCGCGAAGGCGGGTATTGGCCAGCATGATGGCAGCCTCGGCGCGTTTGATCCCTATGGTTCGGATGAACAGTCCCATGCGCGCCTTCTGCCCGGCGAACACATGCTCGATGCGGGCGCGGATTTTCGATTTCGCTACATTGCCCCGGGCCAGCGGCCTGGGCGTCGCCCGGCCTTTCGGAAATCTCTAAAAAACGCTTGCGCGTCCATCCTCACCCCCTGCCAGCCACCTGGGTCATGGGACACTACGGGTGGTTGGCAGGGGATGAGGATGGTCTTCAGACAGTTAATAGAGATGCCCGGTTGATAGAGATGCCCCCTCGTCTCCGAGGGTGTCGATACCGATCTGGCGGGGCAGCCATCATCTCATTCCCCGCTCAGTTCGCGGTGCCTTTGCAGGGCCGCTTCCGGGGAGGCGTAGGCTTCCTGGCGGTCGACGGACCAGTATTTGAGATCGTCCAGGGCAATGGGCTGGCCGGTGACGGCGCAGCGCACGAAGGCGCCCTTGCGGATCACCTGGAAGTCGGCGTCCATGAAAAGCACCTTGGCTTCCTGCGCGCCGAGGGAAAATGCGGGTTTTCTGTCCATGAAGGCTAAATACCCGCTGCGGCCCGGCGCGCCAAGAGGGCGGGCGGTTTTTTTGTCAAGGCGGCAGGTGGGCTTTTCATCATGCGGGGGGCTTGAAAAAACGCTTGCGCCCCCATCCTCCCCCCTGTCAACTGCCCCAGTCATGGGACACTACGGGTGGTTGGCAGGGGGCGAGGATGGTTTTCAGAAAGTCAATGGAGATGCCCATGCGGCCCGCATGCGGATCAAAAGAGCGAGCCCTGGCCGCCATCGCCGCCATCGCTTCCGCCGCGCCGCTTGCGCCGGGCCGGGGGCATGGCAGGTGCGCCATCGGCAATGGCGCGCCGCTTGCCATCGGCGAACTCCAGCTCCAGCGCCATGCCCGGGCGCACCCGGCCTGCCCGGGTCAGCGGCATGCCGGAAGCCTCGTCGCGCACCACCGCATAGCCGCGTTCGAGCACGGCCCGGTAGGAGAGCGATTCGAGCATCCGCCCGCCCGCTTGAAGCCGCTGGCGGTGGCGCTGCAAGGCGATTTTCTGCGCCCGCCGCAGCCGTCCGTGCAGATCGTCGAGCCTGCGCCGGGCCTCGCGGATGCGGCTGTGCAAGGTGGCCGGCGACAATCGCGCCGCGGCCCGCGTCAGCTCCATGCGCCGGGCCGAGACCAGCGCCCGCAGGCCCGCCTTCAGCCCCAGGGCCGCGCCATCCAGCCGCTGGCGGGCCATGGCCAGCACGTCATCGGGGCGCGGCAGGGCGCGCCCGGCCAGCGCCACCCTCTGGCGCCTTTGCTCCATGCCGGTGTGCACCGCGCGGATCAGCCGCCCGCCCAGATCGCCCACCCAGGCGAGCAGTTCGGCGCGCACCGGCACCGCCTTTTCCGCCGCCGCCGTGGGGGTGGGGGCGCGCCAGTCGGCGGCATGGTCGATGAGCGTCCAGTCGGTCTCGTGGCCCACCGCAGAGATCAGCGGAATCTCCGAGGCCGCCGCGGCGCGCACCACTGCCTCGTCGTTGAAGCCCCACAGGTCCTCCACCGAGCCGCCGCCGCGCGCCACGATGATCAGATCGGGGCGTGCAATGGGCCCATTTGCGGGCAGGGCGTTGAACCCGGCGATGCCTGCGGCCACCTCCGCCCCGCAGCTTTCCCCCTGCACCCGCACCGGCCAGACGATCACCCGGCGCGGAAAGCGCTCCGCCAGCCGGTGCAGGATGTCGCGGATCACCGCCCCGGTTGGCGATGTGACCACGCCGATGACTTCGGGCAGCCAGGGCAGCTTCTTCTTGCGCTCTTCGTCGAACAGCCCTTCGGCGGCGAGTTTCTTCCTGCGCTCCTCGAGCAGCGCCATGAGCGCGCCCAGACCGGCCGGTTCGAGCTTCTCGATCACCAGCTGGTATTTGGACTGGCCCGGATAGGTGGTGATCTTGCCGGTGGCGATGACCTCCATGCCCTGTTCGGGCTGGATCTTCTGGCGCCCCGCCACGCCCTTCCACATGACCGCGGCGAGCACCGCGCGCTCGTCCTTCAGATCGAGATAGACATGCCCCGAGGCCGGGCGCGAAACCCGCCCCAGCTCGCCGCGCACCCGCACATGGCCGAAGGTGTCCTCCATGGTGCGCTTGATGGAAAAGGAAATGTCGGAAACCGAATATTCCACCACATTGGCCAAGGGTGCGGCCGCCGCCCCCTCGTCGAGAATTTCTCCGGTCACTGGATCGATGCGGATGTCTGATGGCATGAATGCTTGACGTGCTCTGTTGCGGAATCGCTCTTCAGTGTATCATAAAAGCAGACAGGCCCAACCCGCGATCAGACAGGGATCAGCACTCCATGAACATTCTGCTCATCGGCTCCGGCGGGCGCGAACATGCCCTGGCATGGAAGCTGGCGCAAAGCCCGCGCGTCTCCACGCTCTTTGCCGCCCCGGGCAATGCCGGCATCTGCGAGCAGGCCGAATGCCTCCGCCTCGATGTGGCCGATCATGGCGCCATCATCGGCTTTTGCCGCAAGAACGATGTGAAAATGGTGGTCATCGGCCCCGAAGCCCCGCTGGTGGCCGGGCTGGCCGATGCCTTGGGCGAGGCCGGGATCATGGCTTTCGGGCCGGGCCGGGCGGCCGCGCGGCTGGAAGGCTCCAAGAGCTTCACCAAGCGCATCTGCCGCCAATCCGGCATTCCCACCGCCGATTGGGGCGTTTTCGACAATGCCGCTAAGGCCCTTGCATATCTGGAGGAAAGGGGCGCGCCCATGGTCGTCAAGGCCGACGGGCTGGCGGCCGGCAAGGGCGTCATCGTCGCCGAGGATCTGGACACCGCCCGCGCCGCCATCCGCGACATCTTCGCCGGCCAGTTCGGCGATGCCGGGGCGCGGGTGGTCCTGGAGGAGAAGCTGGTGGGCGAGGAGGCCTCCTTTTTCGCCATCTGCGATGGCCAGACGGCCCTGCCGCTGGCCTCCGCCCAGGATCACAAGCGCGCCTTCGATGGCGATGCGGGGCCCAACACCGGCGGCATGGGGGCCTATTCTCCCGCTCCGGTTCTCGATGCCGCCATGGGCGCGCGCGTCATGGACGAGATCATTGCCCCCACCATGGCCGCCATGGCAGCCATGGGCTGTCCCTTCCGCGGCATTCTCTACGCCGGGCTGATGATCACGGACAGGGGCCCGGAGCTGATCGAATACAACGTGCGCTTCGGCGATCCGGAATGCCAGCCGCTGATGATGCGCCTGCAAACGGATCTGGTGGATCTCGTGGAAGCCGCCTGCAGGGGCGATCTGGCCGGCGGCGATGTGCGCTGGTCCGATGATGCGGCGCTCACCGTGGTTCTGGCCGCCAGGGGCTATCCGGGGGCCTATGAAAAGGGCTCTGTCATCGAGGGGATCGGGGCCGCCGAAGCAGAGCCGGGCGTAAAGGTCTTTCACGCCGGAACGGCAAGGGATGACAAGGGCCGCATCATCGCCACCGGCGGGCGGGTGCTCAACGTCACGGCGCTGG
>JALSNA010000175.1 GCA_026987255.1 Hyphomicrobiales bacterium
ATAGTCGGACGTGAAGAAAAGTTTTCCAGCCTGCCTGGCAGGCTGGAAATACTTTTCTTCAGGAAAAACAAGGCGTCCTGCTGACTTGGGGCGGCCCGGCGTCAGCAGGACATCATTTTTGGCCCCAGGTAAATTGCAAGGTTCTGACAGAAAATCTGTCAGAACCTTGCAATTCACGGATTGTCAGAATGCCAGAAAATGCTGTGTATTCAATCTGTTGTGAATACTTCACATGCGACTCCGTGCCAAAAATTGGCGCAGACAAAAAGACCGGCGCGAAGGCCGGTCTTTCATCGTCCTGATTTGCGGGCTCAAAAGCCGGAGCGCTGGGAGCCGGGGCTTTCCGCGGGAGGCAGACCCTCCAGGCCGCGCAGCAGTTCTTCCTCGCTCATGCGGTCGCCCTCGTCGGGCTCGCTGTCCTGCGGGGCGGCCTCGGCCGGGGCGCTGGCGGCCAGCAGGGGCGCCTCGGTGGCCTCCGGCTCATCCACTTCCACGTGCTTCTGAATGGAGTGAATGAGCTGCTCCTCCAGATCCTCGGCGCTGATGGTGCTTTCGGCTATTTCGCGCAGGGCGACAACGGAGTTCTTGTCGTTGTCGCGATCCACGGTCAAGGGCGCGCCCTGGGCGATCTGGCGGGCGCGGTAGGCAGCCAGCAAAACCAGCTCGAAGCGGTTCGTGACCTTTTCAATGCAGTCTTCTACGGTGACGCGCGCCATGTGGCTGTCATCTCCTCGTCAAGGGGTGAAAAAGACTCGTGCTTGCAGGCACAAAATGGCCACCGGTCTCCCGGCAGCCTTTTCCTGGCCATTCATACGCCGCCGGGAGGGCGAAAACAAGCAAAAAGAGGCGGGCCGGGTGGCCCTGCCCGCCCTTGCGGTTCATGGGGCGGCGCGCCGGTCACTCGACGATGACCTTGGCGCCGACGCGCACCTTTTCATAGAGATCGGTCACCTCCGCATTGAGCATGCGGATACAGCCGGAGGAGACGTTCTTGCCGATCGACGACGGCCGGTTGGTGCCGTGAATGCGATAGAGGGTGCCGGAGATATACATGGCGCGGGCGCCCAGCGGATTGTTCGGTCCGCCTTCCATGACATCGGGCAAATCCTGGTTGTATTTCTTCTTCACCCGCTTTTTCATCACCTCGGGCGGGCGCCACTCGGGCCATTTCTTCTTCATGGCGATGTGATGAACGCCGCGCCAGGTGAACCCCTCGCGGCCCACGCCAATGCCGTATTTCAGCGCCTTGTGGCCGGGCAGGACATAATAGAGCGCCTTCTCGCTGGTCTTGATGAGAATGGTGCCGGGCTTCAGGTTGCGCTTGAAGGAGACGACGGTCTTGCCCAGGTAGCGCCCGCCGCTGTAGAGCTGGCCGCCCTCGCGCGCCGAGCGGGAGGAAAAAAGGCTGCTGACATTGAAGCTTCCTGAAGGCTTTTTCGCCGCCTTGTGGCTCATGGTCTTCCTGGCGACGAAATTCGTCTTGTAGACATTCGTGCTGGCGCTGGCCGCCGTGGCGGTCACGAGCAATGCGCCCACGGCCAGCATGGAAATACCGAATCGTCTTGTCCGCATCTTCTTTTCCTCTGCGAAGGGATGAAACACCGGTTCTCATTAACCCTTGACGAGGCGCAAAGTCAAACCTTGCGGTTGCAGACGAGGCGAAAGTGATCGCCCATCACCATGGGCCCCGGGTCATGGGCCGGCAGGATGCGCGCAGCCTGCCCGGCAGCATGGCCAGCATCTGGGCGGCGCTGCGCCCGGTGACGGGATGACGCCAGGCAGGGGCGATTTCGGCCAGGGGGATGAGCACGAAGGGGCGCTCCGCCAGACCAGGATGAGGCAGCGTCAAGCCGCGTTTTTGCCAAAGATGCGCGGCGCGGCCAGCCGCCAGGCGGCCCATGCCGGGCGGCCTTCGCACCTTGCGGTGAAAATCGATCAGGTCCAGGTCAAGGGCGCGCGGCCCCCAGTCTGCCCCGCGCCTGCGCCCTGCCCTGCCCTCCAGCATGGCCAGATGACGCAGCAGATCGCGCGCGCTCAGGGCCGTCTCCACCACGGCCACGGCATTGACGAAGGGCGGCTGGGCGCGCAGGCCGAAAGGCGCACTGACATGCAGTCCGGACATGGCAATCTTGCGCAAGGGGGCTTCATCCAGCCATTTTTCCACCATGCGCAAGGTGCGGGCCGGAGAGCCCATGGATCCGCGCACATTGGCCCCGAGGGCAATGACGATCATCGAGCATTCATCCCTTTCCGCAACGCCATTGCAACTGCAAGGGGCTTGCAATGAAGTTCGCAATCCTGTCTTTTTGACAGCATGCCAATTCTCGAATCAAAAGAGATGTCAAGCAAGTCATTTCAGCATGAAAGGAGTTGACCCCATGCAACTTTACAAGAACGAACGCACCATGCTTTTTCTCGATGGTTCCAATCTCTATGCCACAGCAAAGGCCCTGGGGTTCGATATCGATTACAAGCGTCTCCTGAACTACTTCAAATCCCGCACAAGGGTCATCCGCGCCATCTATTACACCGCCTTGATGGACGATGCGGAATATTCCCCCTTGCGCCCCCTGATCGACTGGCTGGACTACAACGGCTACATGATGGTCACCAAGCCGGCCAAGGAGTTTACCGACAGCATGGGGCGGCGCAAGGTCAAGGGCAACATGGACATCGAGCTGGCGGTGGACATGATGCGCCTGGCGCCACGGCTGGATCACATCATCCTGTTTTCCGGAGACGGGGATTTTCGCTCCGTCACCCAGGCGGTACAGGACATGGGCTGCCGGGTAACGGTCATTTCCACCCTGGCGGTGCGCCCGCCGATGATCGCCGACGACTTGCGCCGCCAGGCCGATGAGTTCGTCGATCTGGTGGATCTGGAAAAGGAGCTGGGCCGCGCCCCGCTGCCGCCGCGTGACGACGATGACGGCGATGAGGACGAGTGAGGCGCATGTCCGGTGAAAATTGCGCGCCGCCCGCTGATTGCGCCCTGTGCCCGAGGCTGGCGGCCTTCCTGAAGGCGCAAAGGCGCGCCCATCCGGACTGGTTCAACGCCCCCGTGCCGCCATTCGGCCCGCCGGATGCGCGGCTGGCCATCATAGGGCTGGCGCCGGGCCTGCGCGGGGCCAACCGGACGGGACGGCCATTTACCGGCGATTATGCCGGCGACTTGCTCTATTCCTCCCTCATCCGTCACGGCTTTGCACAAGGGACCTATGAGGCGCGCCCCGATGACGGCCTGGTTCTGAAGGATGCGGTGATCATCAACGCGGTGCGCTGCGTGCCGCCCCAGAACAAGCCAACGACGGCGGAGATCCGCACCTGCAACCGCTTCCTGGCCTGCGAGTTCAAGGCGCGCAGGCCCTTGCGGGCAATCCTGGCGCTGGGCAAGATCGCCCATGACGCCACCCTCATGGCCCATGGCCTGGTGCGGGCGCGCTGGAAATTCGCCCATGGGGCGCGCCATGTGCTGCCCTGTGGCCATGTGCTCCATGACAGCTACCATTGCTCGCGCTACAATACCCAGACGGGCAGGCTGACGCCGCAGATGTTCCACGCCGTGCTGGCCGCCATCCGATCCGAGCTCGCCTCTCCCGCCGCATCCTGAAGAGCACAGCCAATGGGGACATAAACACGCTTGCGCGTCCATCCTCACCCCCTGCCAACCACCCCGATCATGGGACACTACCGGTGGTTGGCAGGGGGTGAGGCGTCCGGGAGGGGGCGCGGGCCGGCGCGAGTGCGC
>JALSNA010000176.1 GCA_026987255.1 Hyphomicrobiales bacterium
GCAATCCGGCGCGGCCCAGCCAGGGGCGCAACAGGGCCTTGTTTTCCGCAATGCTCAGGATGCGCACGCCCGATACGCCCCTTTGCCCCTTCAGCAGGCTGGCGGCGGCCCGCAGGCGCGCATCAAGAGCCTTTTCGTCATCTTCCAGGGGCATGATCTGGGCGGTGGCCTGGGAGGTGACGCCGGCCTTCCAGTCGGCCAGAGCGCGCCAGGTCATGAACAAACCGCCGGTGGCCATGGCGGCGAGATAGCACATGATGGTCATGGCCACCATGAAAGTGCGCAAGGGAGCATGGGCGCGCGGCAGAATGGTATTGCGCGGCATCTCCGCCGGTTGCGCCTGTCCCCAGCCTGAAGCCTTTTGCCCTGTCATGCCACGCTTCCCCCAGGTGTGATGCTCAACCGGCCATCCATGATGGTCATGACGCGCGCGCCGGGGGTGGCGGCGATCAATTGGGCATCATGGGTGGCGATGATGACCGTGGTTCCCTGGCGGTTCAGCTCGGTGAAAAGGCGCAGCAGGCGTCTGGCCAGCTGCGGATCGACATTGCCGGTGGGCTCGTCGGCGAGAAGAAGATCGGGCCTGCCGACGATGGCGCGGGCAATGGCGGCGCGCTGCTTTTCACCGCCGGAGAGCACTTGCGGATAGGCATTGGCATGCTCGCCCAGACCCACCCAGTGCAAAAGCTCCATGACGTCATCGCGGTAGCTGGCGGTCTTTCTGCCATCGACATAGAGCGGCAAGGAGACGTTCTCGAAGGTGGTGAGATGATCGAGCAGACGGAAATCCTGGAAAACGACCCCGATGCGGCGGCGGATGGCCGGGAACTGCTTGCGCGGCAAGGTGGCGATGTCCTGCCCGAACATGTGGATGAGCCCGCGCGACGGGCGCAGGCCCAGATAGAGCAGGCGCAAGAGGGAGGTTTTGCCCGCGCCGGAAGGGCCGGTGAGAAAGGCCAGGGCGCCCTTTTGCAGCCCGAAGCTGACATCGCGCAGGATCTCCGGCCCCGCGCCATAGCGCAATCCCACATTTTCAAAACGGATCATGCCTTTGCCATTCTTCCTGATCCGCCGGAAGCAAGGCCGGACGGGAGAGGGCATCTTTACGCCCCCTTAACCATGATTCTGCTTTTCTGCACGTGAGGCAAACACTTGGCCATGGGCCCAGGGTCCTTCCTCGCCCCTGGCGAATCACCGCAGAAAGGCTTTCGCGATGATAATCACATGTCCGGCATGCGCAACCGCTCATGATTTCCCGGCCGGAACGCCGCTGGCCGATGGCGCGGTCTTGCGCTGCGATGACTGCGGACACACATGGCTGGAATCGCAGGCACGGGAAATTCAACGCCCGCAGGATGTCTGCGGCGACATTCATCTGGCGCACACGGCCCGTTCTCTTCAGGCAGAGGCCGAAAAACTGGCCGAAGAAGCCTTGCGCAAGGAAAAGGCCCGCCGCGCCAGGCAGGCCCGCCGGCGGGCGGAGATGCGCCGCTGGGGGGCGCTGGCGGCGGCAATTTCTGCCATCGCCCTTGGCCTGTGGAGCTTTCCCGCCGAGGTGGTGCGGGCAGCTCCCGGAGCGGCGCGCATCTATGCCCTGTTGGGGGTAAAGGTTCATCCGCGGGGCTTCGATATCGCCAATGTGTCCACCAGCCAGTTTCTGACCACATCGGGGCAGGTGGTGCTGGCGGTGAGCGGGACCATCCGCAATGTCTCGCGGCTGGCGCGCAAGGCCCCCGGCCTTGCCTTCACCCTCGTGGATGACAAGGGGCGCAAGCTGCATGAATGGAGCCTGCCGGCGGTTTCGGCCAGGGCGCTGGCGGCGGGCAAGACGGCGCGTTTCATCACCCGCATCGCTTCTCCGCCGAAGGGCGCGCGCCGTATCGAGGTGCGATTCTTGCGCAAATCCTGATTTTCGCCTTGGCCTTGGGCCCCGCACTTGCTAGCCATGCAGCATCCGGAGCACTCCGGAAGAGAGACAGGCTTTCGCCGCAGGAGGGTGCATGGCGCAGGTTGTTGTGGATGGCGTGACCATCGAGGTGCTTTTTTCCGAGCGCAAGATCGCCGCGCGGGTGGAAGAGCTGGCGGAGGAAATCGCCGCCGCCAACCCGAAGGATCTGCTGGTCGTGCCGGTGCTCAAGGGCAGCTTCATCTTTGCCGCCGATCTGTTGCGCGCCTTTTATCGCGTCGGACTGTTGCCGGAGGTGGATTTCATGATCCTGGCCAGCTATCGCGAGGCCACGGTATCTTCCGGACGGGTGGATATTCTGCGCGATATCGAAACCCAGGTGAAGGGGCGCGATGTGCTCTTTGTCGATGACATTCTGGAATCGGGACGCACCTTGGCCTATGCGCGCGATCTGCTGGTGGCGCGCGGCGCAAACCGGGTCATGACATCGGTGCTGCTGGACAAGCCGGGCAAGCGGGTGGCGGATATCGAGGCCGATTTTCGCGGCTTTGAATGCCCCGATGTCTTCGTCGTCGGCTATGGCATGGACATGGCCCATGCCTTCCGCGAGCTGCCCTTCGTCGGACACGTGACCGGCAAGGCCTGAGTGCCCCAATGGCCATGAATGAGCCGCGGGGCCGTTTTTGTCCCTCTTGAATGCCGGTTGGCGCATTTTTCCACCCCCGTGAATGGGCATCTGTGGCAAGGGGCTGGATTGGCGCGGCGAAATGTGGAACCCTGCGGGCGGATAAAAAACCGTCAAGGGAGGCCCGCCATGGGCAGGATCGTTTATGTCAACGGGGACTATGTGCCGAAGGATCAGGCCAAAGTCTCGATGTTCGACCGCGGCTACATTTTCGGCGATGGCGTCTATGAGGTGGTTCCCGTCTTGCGCGGCCGCATGGTGGATGCGGACAGGATGCTGGCGCGGCTGGAAAACTCGCTCGCCGGTCTGGGCATCGCCTGGCCCATGGGCAAGGAGGAATACCTGGCGGTGCACGAGGAGCTGATCCGGCGCAACAATCTGGACGAGGGCATGATCTACTCGCAGGTGACGCGCGGCGTGGCGGATCGCGATTTCGCCTTTCCCGCCAATGCCCTGCCGGTGATGACCGCCTTTGCCAAGCCTTTGGCCATTCTCGACAATCCGCGCGCCGAAACCGGCGTTTCGGTGGCCTTCGTGGAGGATGTGCGCTGGAAGCTGCGCAACATCAAGTCCATCTCCCTGCTCGCCCAGGTGCTGGCCAAGCAGCAGGCGGTGGAAAAGCGCGCCTATGAGGGCTGGATGGTGGAGGATGGCCTGGTCACCGAGGGCACCTCGTCCTCGGCCCATATCGTCAAGGACGGCGTTCTGATCACCCGCCCGCTGGACATCCCGCAAGGGCGCATCCTGCCCGGCATCCGCCGCGCCGTGCTGCTCGACATCGCCGCGGCCAATGGCATTCCCTTTCAGGAGCGCCCCTTTACCCCCGACGAGGCCCTTGCCGCCGACGAGGCCCTGGCCTCCTCGGCCACGGTGGGCGTTCTGCCGGTGGTGGAGATCGAGGGAAAGCCCATCGGCAATGGCGAGCCCGGCCCGCTCACGAAGCGTCTGCGCCAGCTCTATTTCGCCCACGCCCTGGCCCAGGTGACGGATGAGGGCGATACCGCCGGGACATGACGGCCCGATCGTCCATTGAATGCATGATGACCGCAATTTGCCAGCCGTGTTGCATTGTTCTTGCCGCCCGGCGCCCCCATATGAACCGTATTGAAAGCATGCGATCACAAATGGGGACAAGGCCATGACGGATTCC